>NZ_JAPFQL010000047.1 GCF_028446585.1 Intrasporangium calvum | reverse complement strand
CCTCGATCGTGGCCGGCACCGCGGGCGACCCGCCATCGGCGATCTCGCGCATGGTCTTGCGCAGGATCTTGCCGGAGCGCGTCTTGGGCAGGCCGTGCACGATGTCGACCTGGTGCAGCGCGGCCACCGCGCCGACCTCGCTGCGCACCCGCGCGACGAGCTCGCGGCGGATCCGCTCGCCCTCGGCCTCTCCGTCGATGCCGCTCTTGAGCACGACCAGCGCCCGCGGCACCTGGCCCTTGAGCTCGTCGCGGACGCCGATGACGGCGCACTCGGCCACGGCCTCGTGCCCCGCCAGGGCGGCCTCGATCGACCCGGTCGAGAGGCGGTGGCCGGCGACGTTGAGGACGTCGTCGGTGCGGCCCATCACGAAGAGGTAGCCGTCCTCGTCGATGTAGCCGCCGTCGCCGGTCAGGTAGTAGCCGGGATAGGCCGACAGGTAGGAGGAGACGTAGCGCTCGTCGTCCTGCCAGAGCGTGGGGAGCGTGCCCGGAGGCATCGGCAGCTTGATGCAGACGGCCCCCTCCTGCCCGGGCGGCAGCTCGGCCCCCTCGTTGTCGAGGACCCGCACGTCGTAGCCGGGGACGGGCACCGACGGGGACCCGGGCTTGATCGGCAGCATCTCGATGCCCTTGGGGTTGCAGGCGATCGGCCAGCCGGTCTCTGTCTGCCACCAGTTGTCGATGACCGGGACACCGAGCGCGGCCGTGGCCCACTCGTACGTGTCGGGGTCGAGCCGCTCTCCAGCCAGATACAGGGTGCGGAAGGACGACAGGTCGTAGTCAGCCACGAGCGAGGCGGAGGCGTCCTCCTTCTTGATCGCGCGGAAGGCGGTCGGCGCGGTGAAGAGGGAGACGACGTCGTAGTCGGAGATGACCCGCCAGAACGCCCCGGCGTCCGGGGTACCGATCGGCTTGCCCTCGTAGAGCACGGTGGTGGCCCCGGTCAGGAGCGGCCCGTAGACGATGTAGGAGTGGCCGACGACCCAGCCGACGTCGCTCGCGGTGAACATCGTCTCTCCGGGCTGGACGTCGTAGAGCGCGTGCATCGACCAGCGCAGCGCGACGGCGTAGCCACCGCTGTCGCGGTAGATGCCCTTCGGCTTCCCGGTCGTCCCGGACGTGTAGAGGATGTAGAGCGGGTCGGTGGCCGCCACGGTCACCGGGTCGGCACCGGCCTGGGCCGCCTCCCCGGACTCGAACTCCTCCCAGTCGAGGTCCCGCTCGCCCAGCTCGGCCGGCTCCTGCGGCCGCTGGAGGATGACGCAGCGCTCCGGCTTGTGCTCGGAGCGGTGGATGGCCTCGTCGAGGAACGGCTTGTACTTGACCACCCGGCTGGGCTCGATGCCGCACGACGCCGACAGGATGACCTTCGGTGCGGCGTCGTCGATGCGAGCGGCCAGCTCGGCCGGCGCGAACCCACCGAAGACGACGGAGTGGATCGCCCCGATCCGCGCACACGCGAGCATCGCGATGACGGCCTCCGGAACCATCGGCATGTAGATGACGACCCGGTCACCCTTGTCGACGCCGAGCCCGCGCAGGCCCCCGGCCACGGCTCGCACGCGAGCGAGCAGGGCGGCATACGTGATCGTCTCCTTGGTGCCGGTCACCGGGGAGTCGTAGTGGATGGCCGGCTGGTCGCCGCGGCCGTCGGCGACGTGCCGGTCGAGCGCGTTGTGGCACACGTTGAGCTCACCGTCGGGATACCAGCGGTAGAACGGCGGGTTGTCGTCGTCGAGGATGCGCGTCGGCGGGGTCACCCAGTCGATCAGCCCCGCGGCCTCCGCCCAGAAGGCGTCGGGATCCCGCAGGCTCCCTTCGTAGGTGGTGCGGTAGCTCGAGGGGTATGCCGCTGGGCTGGCTCCGTCGCTCATGCTCCCACCCTGCCCGGCCGCCTACCGTGAGGGCCAGACCCGATTTCGTCACAGAGCCGAGCGGTCACATTGCGTCGGCGAGCGGATCGTCGGCCGGCACCGCCGGGTCGGCGGCAGAGTCGCGTCGCGCCCGGGCGATGGAGATCGACATCAGCGCGGCGCCGAAGCACAGGGCGCCGGCGATGTACCACGCGAGCGTGTAGGTGCCGAGCTGGTCGCGGATCAGGCCCGCGCCCGCCGCCGCCAGGGCCGCCCCGATCTGGTGCGACGCGAAGACCCAGCCGAAGACGATCGGGGCCCGGTCGCCGAAGGCCTCCCGGCACAGGGCGATCGTCGGCGGCACGGTCGCGACCCAGTCGAGCCCGTAGAAGATGATGAACGCCAGCATGTTGACGTGCATCTCGTCGCTGAAGAGCGAGGGCAGCAGGAGCAGGGAGGCGCCCCGCAGCGTGTAGTAGACGGCGAGCAGGAGACGGGCGTCGATGCGGTCGGTGAGCCAGCCGGAGAACACGGTCCCGGCGATGTCGAAGATCCCGACGAGGGCGAGCAGGCTCGCGGCCGCGGTCAGGGGCATCCCATGGTCGTGTGCCGCGGGGATGAAGTGCGTGCCGACGAGCCCGTTGGTCGAGATGCCGCAGATCGCGAAGCCCCCGGCGAGCAGCCAGAAGACCTTGGTGCGGGCGGCGTCCCGGAGCGTGTCGAGGGCGAGTCGCACGGGACGGCCGGACGGTGGGGCAGGTCGCGCGGTCGAGCTCCCGGCAGGGGCACCGTAGGCGATCAGGCCGAGGTCGCTCGGGTGGTCGTGCAGCCGCCAGAGGACGAGGGGCACGACGACGAGTGCCGTCACACCGGTCACCACGGCAGCCGAGCGCCAGCCGTGGTTCTCAGCGAGCCAGGCGAGCACCGGGAGGAAGACGAGCTGCCCGGTGGCGCCGGCTGCAGTGAGGACGCCCGTCACCAGCCCGCGGCGCGCGACGAACCAGCGCCCCGTCACGGTGGCGACGAGGGACATGGCCATCGCGCCCGTCCCGAGACCGACGAAGAGGCCCCAGGCCAGGATGAGCTGCCACGAGGACGTCATCCAGATCGGCAGCAGCGAGCCGATGCTGACCAGGACGAGAGCTGCGGTGACCACTCGCTGGACGCCGAGGCGCTCCATGAGTGCCGCGGAGAAGGGGGCGACGAGCCCGTAGAGGACGAGGTTGACCGACACCGAGGCGCCGATGAGGCCCATCGGCCAGCCGAACTCCTCGTGGAGCGGGTTCATCAGCACGCCGGGCGTCGAGCGGAAGCCGGCGGCGCCGATGATGGTCAGGAACGTCGCGGCCGCCACCCACCAGGCCGGGTGCACGCGTCGCTGCCGAGGGATCGCGGCGGGGCGCGTCTCGGATTCGTCAGTCGTGGTCACGGGTCAACTCTCGGGTTTGGGTTGGGCGGCCATCAATCGAAAGAGCAGTTCGCGACACCCTCAGCGGCGGATCACTCGCTCAAATCGTCGCGAACTGCTCCTTCGATCGAGAGGATCGGTCAGGCGGTGGCGGCGGCGAGCTGGCCGCAGGCGCCGTCGATGTCCTGACCACGGGTGTCGCGGATCGTCGTCGGGATGCCGTGGGCCCGGAGCCGCTCGACGAAGTTCTGCTCCACCCCGGGCCGGCTCGCCGTCCACTTGGAGCCGGGCGTCGGGTTGAGCGGGATCGGGTTGATGTGGACCCAGCCTCGCCCACGCCGGTTCAGCTTCTGGGCGAGCAGGTCGGCGCGCCAACCCTGGTCGTTGATGTCGCGAATGAGGGCGTACTCGATCGACACCCGTCGCCCGGTCGCCCGGTAGTAGCGGTAGGCAGCGTCGATCGCCTCGTCGACCTTCCACCGCGTGTTGATCGGCACCAGCTCGTCGCGCAGCTCGTCGTCGGGCGCGTGCAGCGACAGGGCCAGCGTCACCGGGATGCCCTCGGCGGCGAGCTTGTCGATGCCGGGCACGAGCCCCACGGTCGACATCGTGATGCCGCGGGCCGACATGCCGAGCCCGTCGGGCGCCGGGTCGGTGAGCCGCCGGATGGCGCCGATGGCCGCCGAGTAGTTGGCGAGCGCCTCGCCCATGCCCATGAAGACGACGTTGCTGACGCGCAGCGGGTGCTCGCGGTCGGCGTCCTCACCGCCGGCCAGCTCGCCAGTGCGCAGCGCCCGCGCCGCCCAGACGACCTGCTCGACGATCTCCGCGGTCGACATGTTGCGGGTCAGTCCGGCCTGCCCGGTCGCGCAGAACGGGCAGTTCATCCCACAGCCGGCCTGGCTGGAGATGCAGATGGTGACGCGGTTCGGATACCGCATCAGCACCGACTCGACGATCGCGCCGTCATGCAGGCGCCAGGCGTACTTCATCGTCTGGCCGTCGTCGGCCTGGCGCCGCACGATCGGCGTGAGCAGGGTCGGCAGCAGATCGCGGACGAGGTCGGAGCGCACCGCCTTGGGCAGGTCGGTCATCTGCTCCGGGTTGTCGACGAGCCGCTCGAAGTAGTGCGTCGACAGCTGCTTGGCCCGGAACCCCTGGTGGCCCAGCGACTCGACGACCTCCTTGCGCTCCGCCGGGGCGAAGTCGGCGAGGTGCCGGGGCGGCTTGCCGCGGCGCGGCGCGCGGAAGGTCAGCTCCCCGGGGGCGGGTCGCGCCGTCGTCGGCTCGGGCAGCGAGACGGGCGCAGGGTTCTCAGTCATGGTGACCCCATTGTCTCAGCCGCTGTCAAAACGATGCCGTATGCCGCTGGGCAGGCTTCCGCTGTCCCGTCACCTCCCAGCCCGGCCCCCGGATCGAGCGTGGGACTCCGCCGGCAAGGGACCCGCCGTGAGGCACCCCACCGGACCCAGCGGCATACGGGCAACGGGGTGGGGTGTCCACGCGCTCAGGGCACGTCGAGGACCCGCTGCTCGGCGATGCTGTTGCCGCCGTCGACGACGAGCACCTGTCCCGTCACGTAGGCGGCCTCCGGGCTCGCGAGGAAGGCGATCGCGGCAGCGACCTCATCAGGAGTGCCCGCGCGCCCCGCTGGGGTCGCCAGTGACTCACGTGCCTCGTCCTCGGTCTGGGACGCGGTGGCGATCCATCCGGGAGCCACGACATTGGCGGTGATGCCGGTGCGGGCCTCGTCCACCGCGACAGCTCGGGCGAGACCGACGAGCGCCGCCTTCGAGGCTGCATAGGCTGCCTCGTTGCGCATGGCCATCACGGCCCCCGTGACGCTCCCGACGAACACCACGCGGCCCGAGCCAGAAACGCGCAGGTGCGGCAGTGCGGCTCGAGTGACCAGGAAGGCGGTGTCCAGGTTGCGGGCCAACGACCGGTGCCAGCGGTCCAACCCGGTCGACTCGAGATCTCCGCCCAGCAGGTCCGGCTCGGCGACACTCACCATCCCTGCGTTGTTCACCAGGACGTCGAGCCTGCCGTGCTCGCGCACGCAGGCGCCGACGAGCGCGGCCGCCGCGTCGGGGTCCGTGAGGTCACCCACCTGGCCGGATGCACTGATCCCGAGCGAGCCCAGCTCCGCGACTCGGTCCTGGACCCGGTCCGTCGTCGCGGCGAGTGCCACGGTGGCGCCAAGCAGCCCCAGCGCCCGGGCCGCCCGGAACCCGATCCCGGTCGGGCTGCCGGCGCCGGTCACGAGCGCGACCCGCCCCGACTGCGCGAAGGGCGGTCGGGTCATCAGGCCACGCGCTCGGCGAGCAGGGTGAGCACCGCCCAGACGATCGGGACGACGACGATGAGCGAGTCCAGGCGGTCCATGATGCCGCCGTGGCCGGGCAGGATGCTCGACATGTCCTTGATGCCGAGGTCGCGCTTGATCAGGGACTCCATGAGGTCACCGATCGTGGCGGCCACGGCGACGGCCACCCCGAGGGCGATGCCGATCCACCAGGGGTGGCCGAGGAAGAAGTGGATCGTGAGCGACCCGGCGATGACGCAGAGGATGACCGAGCCGGCGAAGCCCTCCCAGGACTTCTTCGGGCTGATGGTCGGGGCGATCGGGTGCTTGCCCAGCCAGACGCCTGCCGCATATCCGCCGATGTCGCTGCTCACGGCGGTGAGCAGGAAGACGAACATCCGGCCCACCCCATCGGGCGGGGCGAGCAGGAGGACGGCGAAGCCGACGAGCAGCGGCGGGTAGGTGGCGATGAAGATGCCGCCGAGCACGTCCCGGGCCGCGCCCTCGAGGCGACCACTCCCCCGCCAGAGCAGGACCGCCGCCCCGGTGAGGACCCAGGCGGTGACGAGGCCGCCCGGTCCGTGGACGTAGGCGGCCCACGTCATCGCGACCATCCCGACGACGGCCGGCACGAGCGGAGCGCGGACGGCGACGTTGCGCAGGGCGACGTGCAGCTCCCACATACCGATGGCCACCGCGATGGCGACGACGACGAGGAACGACTCCTTCTTGACCAGCAGCGTCGAGACGATGATGACGCCGAGGACGACGCCGACTCCGATCGCAGCCTTGAGGTCTCGCCCGGCCCGCGAGGTCGGCTTCGCCGGCGCCGACGGGTCGGGCAGCGCGGCAGCAGGTGGCGTGGTCATCGGGTCGCGTCTCGGGTGGCGGTTGGTGGGTCCTCAGACCTCGAGGAGCTCGGACTCCTTGTGCTTGACGAGGGTGTCGATGAGGTCGGTGTGCTTCTTGGTGAGCGCCTCGAGCTCCTTCTCCGCACGGGTGCCCTCGTCCTCGCCGACCTCGCCGTCCTTGACGAGCTTGTCGATATCGGTCTTGGCCTTGCGGCGAACGTTGCGGATGGAGACGCGCCCGTCCTCCGCCTTGTGGTGCGCGAGCTTGATGTACTCCTTGCGGCGCTGCTCGGTCAGCTCGGGCATGACGCACCGGATCTGGTTGCCGTCGCTCGCGGGGTTGACGCCGAGGTCGGAGTCGCGGATGGCCTTCTCGATCTCGTGCAGCGCCGACTTGTCGAACGGGATGACGAGGATCGTGCGCGGCTCGGGGTTCTGGAACGACGCGAGCTGCTGCAGCGGCGTCGGGGCGCCGTAGTAGTTGACGAGGAGCTTGTTGAACAGGCCCGGGTTGGCGCGACCGGTGCGGATGCCCGCGAAGTCCTCCTTGAGGACCTCGACGGCCTTGTCCATCTTCTCCTCGGCCTCGAACATCGTCTCTTCGATCATGACTTTCGCTTCCTCGTCCTCGTCCGGGTCACAGGGGTGGTCGGTGTGCAGAGCACTCAGGCGTTGGTGACCAGCGTGCCGATCTTCTCACCCAGCAGGGCGCGGGTGATGTTTCCATCGCCTTCCATGCCGAACACGACCATGGGCAGCTTGTTCTCCTTGCACAGCGAGAACGCCGCGGCGTCGACGATGCGCAGCCCGTTGGCCAGACCCTCCTCGAAGGTGAGGGTGTCGTACTTCGTCGCCGACGGGTCCGTCTTGGGGTCGGCGGAGTAGACGCCGTCGACGCCGTTCTTGGCGATGAGCAGGGCGTCGCACTTGGTCTCGAGGGCCCGCTGGGCGCTGACGGTGTCGGTCGAGAAGAACGGCATGCCGGCGCCGGCGCCGAAGATGACGACCCTGTTCTTCTCCATGTGGCGGATGGCGCGGCGCGGGATGTAGGGCTCGGCGACCTGCTGCATCGCGATCGCGGACTGGACCCGCGTCTCGACGCCCTCCTTCTCGAGGTAGTCCTGCAGGGCGAGGCAGTTCATCACGGTGCCGAGCATGCCCATGTAGTCGGCGCGGGTGCGGTCCATCCCGCGCTGCTGCAGCTCGGCGCCGCGGAAGAAGTTGCCGCCACCGACGACGACGGCCACCTGCACGCCGCCACGGACGGCCTCGGCGATCTGCCGCGCGATGCCGGCGACGACACTCGGGTCAACGCCCACTGCCCCACCTCCGAAGGCCTCACCGGAGAGCTTGAGGAGCACCCTCTTGAACGGGGTGTTGCGGGCATCGATCATGGGCGGAGCCTCCTGGTGGGCAGTTCCGGCGGTCGCCCGATCTTTCCACATCGTGGGCGTCGGGGTCGCATCGGCTGCTCAGACCCGGCCGACGAGCGCGTCGGCGAGCCGGGCGTAGTCGTCCTCGTCGTTGTAGGCCTGCGCGGCGAGGCGCAGGTAGCCGCGGCCGTCGAAGCTCCCGGCCGGGACGAGGAAGCCCGCGGCGTAGAGCTGCTGCCAGAGCGCCTCGGCCCCCTCGGGTGTCGCCGCCACCCCCTCGGGCAGCGGGACGAGCGTCATGCACGGAGCAGAGGGTATGCCGCTGGGCTCGGGCTCCGTTCCGAGTGCGGTCGCGACGTGGCGGGCTCCGCCCCGAAGCAGCTCGGCGTTTCGGGTGATGTTGTCCCAGCCGCCCAGGTGCTTCCAGAAGGCGATCGCGTCAGGAAGGGCGAGCCAGGCCGAGTGGTCGACGGTGCCCTGCAGGTCGAAGCTGGCCGGGAACGGCTTGCCGTGGCTCCACGAGGTGACGAGCGGGCGCACGTCCTCGTGGCGGCCCGGCTCGACCCAGAGGAGCGCCGACGACCGCGGTGCGAACGCCCACTTGTGGAGGTTGCCGACCCAGTAGGCCGCGCCGAGCGACTCCACGTCGAGGCCGGGCAGGGCGCCGGGGGCGTGGGCCGCGTCGACGAGGACGGGGACCGGAGCGACCGCTGCGACGACCTCGGCGACCGGCAGGACCACGGCCGTCCCCGAGGTGATCTGGTCGATGACGACCAGTCGGGTCTCGGGGGTGAGGGCCTCGGTGAAGGCGGCGACGATCTCGGCGGTGCTGGCGCCGAGGCCGAAGGTCGCCTCACGCGTGGAGCCGCCGCGTGCCTCGACCGCCATGGCTGCGGTCGGGTAGCCGTGGTTGCTCATGACCACGTCGTCACCGCGACCGATCGACAGCGCCTGGAGGACGACCGCGACGCCCTCGGAGACGTTGCGCACGAGAGCGGCCGAGTCGACTGAGACCCCGACGAAGGTGGCCGCGTGCTCTCGGGCGGCGGCGATGGCGGAGGGCAGCTCATCGCGGAAGGCGCGCATCGGTGCCGCCTCGATCCGGGCCCGGGCCCGGTCCTGGGCCTCACGCACGACCCGGGGCACGGCGCCGAAGGCCCCGTGGTTGAGGTGGGTCAGGCCGGGGTCGAGCTCGAACAGCTCTGCGATGTCGGCGCGCACCCCGTCATCGTGTCAGGTTGGACGCGCGGTCAACCGCCTGTGCTGCTCGAGACGATCAGGGTGTTGCACGCCGGTTGGTCGGCTGCCGTCAGCGCGGCGACACCGTCGGAGGCGCGCGCTCGACCGAGGTTCCAGGACAGCCAGTCGTCGGTCGATCCCCTCCAGTCGTGCGTGAGGCAGGCCGCCAACCGCGGGGGCAGGCCGGACCGGATCGTGGGCGCGGCGTCGGGGCCGAGCGAGGCAAGGTAGACGGCGTCGAGCCTGCCGGTCTCCTCGTAGCGGTCGATGTTGCGCTGCGCGACCCACGCCTCGGGGTTGGCCAGCCCGATCGCCAGGACGAGAACCGCGCCCGAGAGCAGGGCCACCCGCGGGAGCCACCAGCCCGAGAGCCGCACCCCGGCGACGATGACGAGGAGGAGGAGCAGGCCCATCCACAGCTCGAAGGCGTCGACGAGGACGCGCAGCACCGTGAAGCCGTAGGCCTCCTGGTAGACGGACATCCGATAGAGGGCCGAGGCGACGACGACCAGGGCGAGGAGGCAGAGCGTGCCGAGCACGAGACGCAGGAGGAGCTGCTCGCGGGCCGTCCCGCGCGGCGCCTTCCGGGCACCGAGAGCGACCGTCAGCAGGGTGAGGAAGGTGACGGCGGTGAGCTGGCCGAAACCCTGGTGGACGTACTCGGCATAGGTCAGCCCGGTGGTCCGCTGCACATAGTCGTGCCCGCCCCACATCGCCGCGGCCTGGGCGACGACGAAGGCGACGAAGACGGCGATGACGAAGGTGGCGGGCACGAGCCACTCCCAGGACCGGGCGACGCTTCGTGCCTGCGGGAGGGCGAGCCGGTCCACGCGTGGCGGGTTGATCGCGACGTAGGAGGCGGCGAGCACCGTGCCGCCGACGACGAACGCGATGAAGAAGCGCTGGACGACGCTGTCGACCGCGACGTCGGGAACCAGCGCGGCGGTCCACGACCCGAAGACGGCGTCGCCCGAGGCGAAGAGCCCGCCGAAGATGACGAGCGCCGCGACGGAGATGGACACGGTGCGCACGACCGGCCACAGCGTCGAGACGCTGGACATCGCGGTGAGCGTGCGGCCGAGCAAGGGCAGCCCACGCACGGCGGCGAGCACCCAGGACGCCCACCCGCCGAGCATCGAGACGAAGCTGAGGGCTCCCGTGAGCGCGGTCATGAGGAGGAGGCCGCAGACCAGCACGGCCAGCACCGTGATCCACTCAGCCGCGCGGAGCACGGCCAGCGAGGCCAACCCGACCCCCACGCCGGCCGAGACCAGGGTCCAGGGGGCACGCAGCCGGACCGCTCCGCGCAGGACGAGGGCGGCGGCCAGGAGCAGGATCCCGAGGAAGCCGAGGCCGATGCGGCGGTCGGGCAGCACGAGCGCGGCCATGGCGCCGATGCCCACCGAGCCGAGGACGAGGCCCGGGCGGGGGCCGAGCCCGCGCTCCGGCCACAGGTCGCCGAAGACGGAGTCGACGACCGCAGGAGCCGGCACGCCGGGCGCTGGAGTCGGCACGATGGTCGTGGCGGGACGCTGAGGGCTCGGCATGAGGGGTTCCTTCGCCGGCGGCGTGGCGGGCACGGCCTGCGCCGTCGACCGGGAGACCGGTCCAGGGGTGGCGGGGTGCCGCGGGAGCGTGGCGCGGACGTGGGCGCCGCGGGTCTCCCCCTGGGGCGGGACGACGGTGATGGAGCCGCCGTGCAGCTCGCAGACCCAGCTGGCGATGGCGAGGCCGAGCCCGGTGCCGCCGCCGGACTCCTGCCACGACCCGAATCGGTCGAAGACCCGGTCCGCGTGCTCGGGGTCGATCCCCGGCCCGTCGTCGCCGACCTCGAGCGTCCAGCGATCCTCGCCGAGGCGTGCGGCCCGGACGCGGACGGTGCCGCCGACCGGGCTGTGGCGAACGGCGTTGTCGAGGAGGTTGGCGACCACCTGGGCGAGACGGTCAGGATCGGCCTCCACGGGGAGCGGCTCGTCGATCGACGCGTCGAAGGCGATCTCTCGCTGGTCTCCCCCGGCGGCCCGGGCCTCCGCGACTCCCTGGGCGATGATCGCGGCCACGTCGACGGGCTGGATGCTGAGGCTGCGCAGGCCGCCGTCGACCCGGCTGAGGTCGAGCAGGTCCGCGACCAGGTCACTGAGCCGCTCGGACTGCCTCAGGGCCGTCCGGAGCGCGGCATCGTCGGGCGAGACGACGCCGTCGACGAGGTTCTCGAGGAGGGCGCGCTGTGCGGTGAGTGGCGTGCGCAGCTCGTGGGAGACCATGGCGATCAGCTGGCGACGCTGCTGGTCGGCTGCGGCCAGGTCGGCCGCCATCGTGTTGAAGGCCCGCGCGAGCTCACCCACCTCGTCCGCCGAGGTCGCGGTCACTCGCTGTGAGCGGTCACCGGTCGCCATCGCCTTGGCCGCCGCGGTCATCTCCCGCAGCGGCGAGGTCATCCCGCGCGCGAGCCACAGGACCACGAGGAGCGCCCCGGCGATGGTCACTGGCACCGTCAGCCAGACGGACACCCCGGCCCGGTCACCGGCCTCCGACACGAGCGACGCAGCGACGATGCTGAGGCCGACCAGGACCGCCAGCTTGACCTTGATGGAGCCGAGGCCGTCCAGCGGTCGCTCCCGGCTCACGAGCCCGCCCCGAAGGCGTACCCGACTCCGTGGACGGTCCGCACGCGGTGCGGGCCGATCTTGGCGCGCAAGGACTTCACGTGGCTGTCCAGCGTTCTCGTGCGGGCGGCGTCGGCCCAGCCCCAGACCTCCCGCATGAGCTCGTCCCGCGAGCGGACGGCCCCGGGGGGCTCGAGCAAGGACATCAGCAGGTCGAACTCGAGCGGGGTGAGATGGACGGGTCGGTCGTCGACCAGGACCCGGCGGCTCGACCGATCGACGCTCACACCGTTGACGGCGATGGCCGGGGACTCGACGGTCGCGAGCTCCCGGGCCCGCTCGACGCGGCGGAGCAGGGCCTGGATCCGTGCGACGACCTCGCGCATCCGGAACGGCTTGGTCACGTAGTCGTCCGCACCGACGCCGAGCCCGACGAGCAGGTCCGTCTCGTCGTCCCGAGCGGTCAGCATGAGGACGGGGACGGGACGGTTCGCCTGGATCCGCCGACAGACCTCCAGCCCGTCGAAGCCGGGAAGCATCAGGTCGAGCAGGACGAGGTCCGGATCGTGCGTGGCGTGCGCCGCCACGGCTGTGGGCCCGTCGTGGGCCTGGACGACGTCGAACCCCTCGGCACGCAAGCGGTCGGTGACCGTCTGGTTGATGGTCGGGTCGTCCTCGACGACGAGGATTCGGCTCATGCTCCTGAGCCTAGGAGCGCTGCTGCGGCAGCGACGGGAGCAACGTCTGGAGATGGTGTGAAGATCCCGGTGGCGGAGGGGCCGCGGAGGGCAGGAAGCGGCCCGGGGCGGATGCGCACGCCCCGGGCCGTCCAGACCCAGCCGTCAGATGAAGAGCAGCTGGGCGCCCGCGGTCATCTCGATGAAGTCCGACGCCGAGATGATGCCTTCGACGTCGTCCCGCAGATCCGCCTCAGTGAGGTGGTTCATGTCCGCGGACAGTCGGCACGCCCACAGGTGACCACCGGACGCGACGATCTGGTCGAGGAAGTCGGGCACCTCGGGGATGTCGAGCTCGGCGATGGCCTTCTTGAGCTGCGACGTGGCGAGGTGGGTCATTCCCGGGATTCCGCCCAGACCCTGAGGCATGTGCATCGCGGTGTTGCCGAGCAGCGTTGCCTTGAGGTTGCCCTGGGTCTTCTTGTTGATCATGTCGAAACCCCAGAAGGTGAAGAACAGGTGGGTCTCGATGCCCTCGCCCAGGGCGGAGTTGCCGAGGATGAGGCCGGGGTAGGCCATGTCGAGCGTGCCCTTGCTGCAGATGATGGCGAGCTTGCGGCCCTCACCAGTGGGCTCGTCGAACGACGGGACGAACGGGGTGTCAGTCATCAGATGCTCCTGAGAAAGTCTTTGTCGTGTGTGTGGTCGTCAGTCCTGGGCGCGTCTCACACGCAGCCCTTGGGCTTCGGGACACCGGCGACGTACGACATCTTCTTGGCCGGCTTGCCGGGGAACATCGTGAAGAGCTGCTTGACGGGCAGGCCGAGCTGCGTGCTCACGCGGCGCAGCGTCGGGGTCTCTCCCTGGGACTTGTAGTCCTCACGGAGGAACTTGACCAGCCGCCAGTGCTCCTCGCTCATCTCGACGCCGATGAGGCGGGCGAACTCCGTGCCGAGCGTCTCGTTCCAGTCGTCGGGGTTGCTGAGGAAGCCTTCCTCGTTGACCTCGACCTGGGTGCCGGCGATGGTGGTGGTAGGCATGGGATGACGTCCTTTCGAGTCAGGCGTCGGCCGGGATCTTGCCCGACATCGACATGTGTGGGGGAAGGCCCAGGGGGCGGCCGGGAAGCAGCATGTTCCAGTAGATGTGCCGGAACGCGAGCTTGCCGACGTGGTTGGCGCGCGACTCCTTCAGCAGCGTCATCGGACCGACCTTCGGCAGCGGGAACGTGCCGGTGAGTGGCTCGGTGTCGTAGTTGAAGTCGAGGAGGAGGGCCTTGCCGCCACCGGACTCGACGAAGCAGTTGGCGTGCCCGTCGAACGAGTGGGTCATCGGCTTGCCGGCGATGAGCTCCATGAAGTTCTCGACGAAGATCTCGACCGAGAAGTGCGCCACGGAGCCCGCCTTGGAGGTGGGGATGTTGCTCGCGTCGCCGAGGGCGAAGATCTCCGGGTGCTCGGTGGACTGCATGGTGTGCTTGTCGACGGGGACGTAGTTGAGGTCGTCCCCGAGGCCCGAACGGGCCACGAAGTCGGCTCCCATGTTGAGCGGGATCGTGACGAGCTGGTCGTAGTGAACCTCGCGCTCGTCGTAGGAGACGAGGACCTTGCGCTCCTGGTCGATGCTCTCGATCATGAAGTCGGTCTCGACCGTGACGTTGCGCTCCTTGAGGATGTGGCCGAGCTCCTTGCTCGCGACCGGCTTGGTGAACGCCCCGTCGAGGGGGGTCACGAAGACGATCTCCGTCTTGTCGCGCAGGCCGCGCGAGCGGAGGTAGTCGTCGGCGAGGAAGGTGAACTCGAGCGGCGCCACTGGGCACTTGAACGGCAGCTCGGTGATGTGCACCACGAGCCGGCCGCCGGTGAAGGCGCTCAGCTGGTCGCGCAGGGCGACCGCCCCGTCGTACGTGTAGAACTCGCCGACCGACCGGTGCCACTCGTCGCCGAGCATCCCGGGCGTCTGGTCCGGGCGGGGGCTGGTGCCCGACGCGATGACGAGGTAGTCGTAGGCGAGCGACCGGCCGTCCGTCAGGGCGACGGACCTGGCTTCGGGATCGACACGGTCGACCTCGGCGAGGACGAGGTCGACCCCGTCACCGATGTAGGCGTGCTTCGTCTTGCGGATCTGCTCGGGGGTGTTCATCCCGAACGGGATGAAGAGGTAACCCGGCTGGTAGTCGTGGATGTCGGTCTTGTCGACAACCGTGATGGTCCAGTCGGTCTTGTTGAGACGGTGGCGGAGCTTGTTCGCGACCATGGTTCCGGCCGTGCCCGCGCCCAGCACCACCAGGGATTTCTTCGTTGCGGTGGTCATGTCTCCATGAGATACCCCCGCGGGTATCTACGGGAAGACCTTTGCCCTGTGACCCCTACTACATTGCGTAGTACACGCAACACGCCCCGCTCCTCGAAGGTCCCCGCGTTGCAGCACGGATGACCTGCACGGCGCCGGGCGTGTTGCAGTGGGCGCGGGAGTCGCGGGGGTGGGGAGACGACAGAACAGCCCGCGGCACCAGGTGCCGCGGGCTGCTGCTGTGTGACTGGGTGGTGCTAGGGCCTCACTGGCCGACGCGGAAGCGCGCGAACCCGGTGGCCGTGGCGCCGGCCTCCTCGAGGACCTTGGCGACGGTCTTCTTCGGCTCCTTGGCGAACGGCTGCTCGAGCAGGACGTTCTCCTTGAAGTAGCCGCCGACGCGACCCTCGATGATCTTCGGGAGCGCAGCCTCGGGCTTGCCCTCCTCGCGGGCAGTGGCCTCGGCGACCCGACGCTCGTTCTCGACCGTCTCGGCCGGGACCTCCTCGCGGGTCAGGACCGACGGACTGAACGCGGCGACGTGCATCGCGACGTCGCGCCCGACCTGCTCGTCGCCGCCCTGCAGCGCGACGAGGACGCCGATCTGCGCGGGCAGGTCGGGGCTCGTCTTGTGGAGGTAGGCCACGACCTTCTCGCCCTCGAGGCGGGCCACGCGACGGACCTCGATCTTCTCGCCGATCGTCGCGTTGGCGTCGTCAAGGAGCTCCTTGACCGACTTGCCGTCCTCGAGCGTGCTCGCGAGGAGCGCGTCGGCGTCAGCCGCACGCGTGGCGACGGCCTGGGCGAGGACCTGGTCGGCGAGGGCGATGAACTTCTCGCCCTTGGCGACGAAGTCCGTCTCGCAGTTGACCTCGACCAGGGTGCCGACGCCGTCGCCGGCCTGGGCCGCGACGAGACCGTTGGAGGCCGAGCGGCCCTCACGCTTCGTCACGCCCTTGAGGCCCTTGACCCGGAGGATCTCGACGGCCTTGGCGCGGTCGCCGTCAGCCTCGTCGAGCGCCTTCTTGACGTCCAACATGCCCGCGCCGGTCTGCTCGCGAAGCGCCTTGATGTCAGCGGCGGTGTAGTTCGCCATGCTCTGATTCGCTCTTTTCGTCAGTGGAACTGGAAATGACTCGAACGGGTGGACCGGCTCAGGCCTGCTCGGCCGGAACCTCGACCGACTCGGTCGCGTCCGGGGCAGCCTCGGTGGCGGCCTCGCCCGCACCGGCGGCCGCGGCGGCCTCGGCGTAGAGCTCGCGCTCCCACTCGGCCAGCGGCTCCTCAGCGCCCGCCTCGGCGCCGGAGCGGCCGCTGGAGCGCTGGACGAGGCCCTCGGCGACGGCGTCGGCAATGACCCGCGTCAGCAGCGTGACGGAGCGGATCGCGTCGTCGTTGCCGGGGATCTTGTAGTCGACCTCGTCGGGGTCGCAGTTCGTGTCGAGGATCGCGATGACGGGCAGGCCGAGCTTGCGGGCCTCGTCGACGGCGAGGTGCTCCTTCTTGGTGTCCACGATCCACACGGCGGAGGGGACCTTCGCCATGGAGCGGATGCCGCCCAGGGTCTTCTCGAGCTTGTCCTTCTCACGCTTGAGGACGAGGAGCTCCTTCTTCGTGCGGCCGGAGCCGGCGACGTCGTCGAAGTTGATCTCCTCGAGCTCCTTGAGGCGCGTGAGGCGCTTGGAGACCGTCTGGAAGTTGGTGAGCATGCCACCGAGCCAGCGGTGGTTGACGTAGGGCATCCCGACGCGGGTCGCCTGCTCGGCCACCGGCTCCTGGGCCTGCTTCTTCGTGCCGACGAAGAGGATCGTGCCGCCGTGGGCGACGGTCTCCTTGACGAACTCGTAGGCGTTGTTGATGTACGTCAGCGACTGCTGCAGGTCGATGATGTAGATGCCGTTGCGCTCGGTCATGATGAAGCGCTTCATCTTCGGGTTCCAGCGACGGGTCTGGTGCCCGAAGTGGACGCCGCTCTCCAGGAGCTGGCGCATGGTGACGACGGCCATGCCGTGTCCTCCTTGATTCGTGGTTGTCAGTTGTCTGTGAGGCCACCTCCGCCGAAGCCGGCCGACGTGCGGTCCGAGCCCAGCGGCATACGCCTCACTCCTGGCGTCTTGACTCACCCCGCCCAGCCGACCGGTGGTCGGGCTGGGACTGCCGTGGTGCGTCCCGGGACGAGCCCGGAGGAAGACGCGCGAATTCGGTCGCGCGCGCCGAGGCACACGTGACCGTCGTCCATCGTAGTGCGTCAGCCCGTGTGCTGGGAAATCCCCCCGACCAGCAAGAATGACCGCCATGGCGAACGAGTTCAGCGGGTCCAGCTGGTGGGAGACGATCCCGGTGTTCGCCGCTCTGCTGGTGGCGCTCTTCGGCCCGGGCTGGCTCGTGGTGCGCGCCCTCGGCACGCGCGGGCTCGAGGCGCTCGCCGTCTCCCCCGCCGTCTCAGTCGCGGTCATCGCTGCGTGGGCGACGGTGACCCAGCGGCTCGGACTGGGTTGGAGCTGGCTGGTCCTCGCCGCGGTCACGGCCGTCACTGCCGCGGCCGGCTGGCTCGTCGTGCGCGCCCTCGGCGCCCACGACCCCGTCCTCACCCCACGGCGGCGCCTCCTCGGCCGGCCGGACCCCCACGCAGCCCTCGCGATCGGCATCGGCGTCGCCATCGCGCTCGCCACGATCCTGCCCGCCATCGGTCGACCGGACGAGCTCGTCGACAGCCCGGACGCCGTCTATCACCTCAACCGGATCCGGCTCTTCCTCGACACCGGCAACTTCTCGATCGTCCACCCGACCTTCTACCCCAACGGGTTCCACGCGTGGATCGCGACCGGACTGCAGACCGGCGCCGCGCCAGTGCTCCCCGGCACCAACGTCGCCACCGTCATCCTCGCGGCCGTCGCGTGGCCCCTCGGCGTGGTGACGCTCGTCCGGCACGCGCTCGGCACGTCGCACATCGTGACGTATGCCGCTGGGCTGGCTTCCGCAGCCTTCGTGTCCTTCCCGACGATCCTCCTCGGGTGGGGCGTGCTCTGGCCCAACCTCATGGGCACGGCGCTGACGCCGGCCGCACTGGCGATCATGCTGCAGGCGGCGCGGACCGTGACCGGGCGCCGCCTCCGGGAGCGCTCCCGGCGGTGGCTCGGGCAGTGGTTCGGCTTCGCCGCCGCCCTCGTCGGCCTCGCCCTCATCCAGCCCAACTCGCTCGTCGCCCTGGTGGTGTTCGCCCTCGTCTGGTTCGTCACGGCCCGTCTGCGGGCCGGCGTCCTCGGCCATGCCCCCTGGACCGCGGTGGGCCGCGACCTCGGCATCGTCGCGGTCGTCGGGGTGGCCGGGCTGCTCACCGCGCCACTGCTGTCCGCGCGGCTCGCCTCGACGCAGTCGTACGAGTGGAAGGGCCAGGTCAGCGTCTGGACCGCGTTGGTCGAGGTCGTCGGCGGGCGGCTCCAGATCCCCGTGGTGCTCTGGGGCGTGCTCGTGCTGCTCGCACTCGGCATCGGCTGGATCCTGCTCCGCGCCCGATCGGCGATCCCGGTCGTCGCCATGTGGGGTGTCGTCGTGGCCCTCTACGTCATGGCGGCCTCCTCCACCGCGTCGTGGACGGCCCTCGTCACCGGCTACTGGTACAACGACAAGGTCCGGCTGGCCTCCCTCGCCGCGGTCCCCGGCGTTGTCCTCGTCGCCGCTGCGGCGCCGGCGGTCCGGGACCTGCTGCTCAAGGTGCCCGCCCTGCGGATCCAGGGACCCGCGGTCAGCCTCCTGGCGCTGGCGCTCATCCCCTTCGCGACCGTGGTCGCGCAGGGGCCGACCCGGACCGCCATGCTGGACAACTTCTTCCGGCCCGCCGACCCGACGCACGTCATCCTCTCGTCGCAGGCACAGGCCGATCTCGCGGTGCTCGCCGAGGAGATCCCCGCAGGCGAAGGCCTCGTCGGGCGCCCGGAGAACGGGTCCCCGCTGATGTACGCCCTCTTCGGGACCAACACCTTCTACCGGTCCATCCCCGTCCCGGACACCGGCGACGAGAACCTCATCGGGACCGGGTTCGACGACATGACGACCCGCCCGGACGTGTGCGCAGCCCTGCAGCGGCATGACATCCGCTGGGCCATCGACTCCCCGCACGTCTACTGGCTCGACCGGCCCGACCGATCCTCCGGGCTGTTCAGCCTGGCGTCGGTGCAGGGGCTCGAGCAGGTGCGCACCGTCGGCGACTACACCCTCTACCGGATCACCGCCTGCGGACTCGGCGGCTGACCACAGCAGGGCGTCCGCGCCATCAACCCCGCCGCGCCGGGACCGCACGTTTCCCGAGAAGCCGGCCCAGCGGCATACGGCATCGGCGTGGATAGGGTGCGACGCATGAGGTCACTGTTGGCGCCCCGCATGGCCGGCTTCGGCACGACGATCTTCGCGGAGATGTCCGCGCTCGCGACGCGGACCGGCGCGATCAACCTCGGACAGGGCTTCCCCGACACCGACGGCCCGCGCGAGATGCTCGAGGCGGCCAAGGCGGCGATCGACGGCGGCCGCAACCAGTACCCGCCCGGGCCCGGAGTGCCCGAGCTGCTCGACGCGGTGGCGGCCCACCAGGAGCGGTTCTACGGGCTGCGCGTCGACCCGGCGTCCGAGGTGCTCGTCACCGTGGGCGCGACCGAGGCCATCGCCTCAGTCATCCTCGCGCTCTGCGAGGCCGGCGACGAGGTGGTCACGTTCGAGCCGTACTACGACAGCTACGCGGCCACCATCGCGCTCGCCGGGGCGACCCGACGGACCTCGGTGCTCCGCTTCCCCGACTTCGCGGTCGACGAGGAGTCGCTGCGGGCCGCCTTCTCCGAGCGGACGCGGCTCGTCCTGCTCAACACGCCCCACAACCCGACGGGGAAGGTCTTCACCCGAGCGGAGATGGAGCTCGTCGCCCAGCTGGCCCGGGAGCACGATGCCTGGGTCGTCACCGACGAGGTCTATGAGCACCTCGTCTTCGAGGACGCGGACCACATCCCGATGGCGACGCTGCCCGGCATGGCCGAGCGCACCATCACGATCTCGTCGGCCGGCAAGACCTTCTCGGCCACCGGGTGGAAGGTCGGCTGGCTCACCGGTCCGGCCGAGGCGGTCGCAGCGGCGCGGACGGTCAAGCAGTTCCTCACCTACGTCGGGTCGGGGCCGTTCCAGCCCGCTGTCGCGGTCGCGCTCGGGCTGGGGGACGAGGTCTACCGGGAGCTCGCGGCCTCGCTGCAGGCCAAGCGCGACCTGCTCTGCGAGGCGCTGCAGGCCTCCGGCCTGATGGTGTCCCGACCTGCCGGCACCTACTTCGTCATCGCCGACGCCGCGCCCCTGGGCGCCGTCGACGGGCTGGAGTTCGCCCGTCGCCTGCCCGAGCTGGCCGGTGTCGTGGGAGTGCCCGTCTCGGTCTTCCACGACGACGCGGACGCCGCTCGGACGCTGGTGCGCTTCGCGTTCTGCAAGCGGGACGAGGTGCTCGTCGAGGCGAGCCGTCGTCTCGCGCGGGCCGGGAGGTCCTGAGCGCGGGGCGTGCGCGCCGGGAGCGTCCCGGCCCTGACGGCGCCGGTCGTCCACATCCCTCGGCGCCTGCAGCCCGTTGTCCACAGCCCCTCATCGTTGGCGGGGCGTCGCCTCGCTTGCAGGAGAGGCTCGGCCCATGCTGCCCCTCAGCGACCTCGTGGCCGCGCTCGTCGGCGCCGGCCTGTCCATCGGCCTCGCGACCGGTTCGCCGCCCCCGACACCGCCTCGCGAGCCCGCACCGCCGGTCGGCTCAGCCGCACCGCACGCGGATCCACCAGACGGGTCCTCGCGCGGGTGGCGCTGGCCGTTGGCACCACAGCCCGAGGTGGTCCACCCCTTCGACCCGCCGAAGCACCGGTGGGAGCCGGGCCACCGCGGTGTCGACCTCCGTGCGTCCGTGGGACAGGAGGTCCACTCCCCCGAGGCGGGCGAGGTGGCGTTCGCCTCCCGGCTCGCCGGTCGCAGCGTCCTGGTCGTCCGTCACACCAGCGGCCTCCGGAGCACATTCGAACCCGTGGAGTCGCTGCTGCGCGTCGGTGCGCAGGTGGCCAAGGGGGAGATCGTGGGCCGGGTGAGCGGGGAGCCGACCCACTGTGACCCAGCGACGTGCCTGCACTGGGGCGTCCTGCGCGGGCGTGAGTACCTCGATCCCCTGGCGCTGCTGGGTCGCCCGCCGGTGGTGCTGCTGCCCCTCGGTTGACCGATGGATCGGGTCGGTTCAGGCCCTGGGGTGGGCCTGCTGGTAGCTCTTGCGCAGCCGGTCGACGGAGACGTGGGTGTAGATCTGCGTCGTCGCGAGGCTGGCGTGGCCGAGGACCTCCTGCACCATCCGCAGGTCCGCCCCACCCTCGAGCAGGTGGGTGGCCGCGCTGTGCCGCAGGCCGTGTGGTCCAAGGTCCGGGGCGTCGGGCAGGTGGCTGAGCACCTCGTGCACGAGCGAGCGGACCTGGCGCGGGTCCACCCGGGCGCCGCGACGCCCGAGGAAGAGCGCCGGCCCGGAGCGCGGGCCGACGAGCCGCGCGCGGATGGCGAGCCAGTCCTCCAGCGCCTTGGCCGCTGGGATCCCGAAGGGCACCATGCGCTCCTTGGCTCCCTTGCCCATGACACGGACCGTCCGCTCGCGCAGGTCGACGTCGTCGATGTCGGTCGACACCAGCTCGCCGACGCGGATCCCCGTCGCATAGAGCAGCTCGAGGACGGCCCGGTCCCTGACGTGGACCGGGTCGGCGTCATCCGCCCGGACGGCTGCCAGGTCGAGCATCGCACTGGCCTCCCGCTGCTTGAGCACGTCGGGGAGGGTGCGGTTGCGGCGTGGCGCGACGAGCCGCAGGGACGGGTCGGCGTCGATGTGACCGGAGCGCTGCGCCCACTTGAGGAAGGTCCGTGCGGCGGCGGCCCGGCGCGCGATGGTCGAACGCGCAGCACCCTTGTCCGCCTGATCCCCCAGCCAGGAGCGCAGGTCGGCGAGTCGCACGTCGCGCAAGTCATCCACCCCTTGGGCGACCGTGAAGGCGAGGAGGTGGTTGATATCGGACAGGTAGGCGCGCGAGGTGTGCTCGGAGCGGCCCCGCTCGGAACGCAGGTGCCGGGCGAACTCCTCCATGACCGCATCGAGAGCAGGCGGGCGCTGGTCAGGTGCAGCCGGCGCGACCTCCACCCCTCCCGAGCCACTCATGAGGGAACCATCGCAAACCGGGCTGTTGGGGGCAAGCACCGTGAGCCCGACTGGCAGCGATGTCTGGATTAGATACCCCAGGGGGTATAGTCGATCTGTCCGGTGACCGCGACCCGTAGGAGCAACCGACTCATGGCCGCCCCTCTCCTGGCCCTGGCCGCCTTCCTGTCCATCTTCATCGGCCTCGCCGTGGGCCTGCTCGGCGGCGGCGGCTCGATTCTCACGACGCCGCTGCTCGTCTACGTCCTTGACTTCGAACCGAAGCAGGCCATCACGGCCAGCCTGTTCATCGTCGGGATCACCTCGATCTTCGGCCTGGTCCAGCACGCCCGGCAGGGTCGGGTTCGTTGGCGCACCGGTTTGATCTTCGGCCTGGCCGGTATGGTAGGCGCCTTCGTGGGAGGGCAGGTCGGTGCGCACCTTCCCGGGTCCCTGCTGCTGGGGGCCTTCGCCGTGATGATGGCCGTGACGGCCGTCGCCATGATCCGCGGGCGGCAGAGCACTCGCGCAGCGCATGCCCAGGGCCTGCCCATCGCGCGCATCCTTCTCGACGGTTTCGCGGTGGGTCTGGTGACCGGCCTCGTGGGCGCCGGTGGCGGCTTCCTCGTCGTCCCGGCCCTGGCCTTGCTCGGCGGCTTGCCGATGGGCACGGCCGTGGCCACCTCCCTGCTCGTCATCGCCATGAAGTCCTTCGCGGGCTTTGCCGGCTACGCCCTCCAGTTCGGCACGAACGGGAACCTCGTCCAGGCCAACCCGGAGACCCAGATCGACTGGGGAGTGACCCTGCTCGTCACCGGGTTCGCGATCCTCGGCGCCCTGGTGGGAAGCCGCGTGGTGGGCCGGATCCACCCTGATCGGCTGCGCAAGGGCTTCGGCTACTTCGTGCTCGTCATGGCGGTGTTCATGCTGAGTCAAGAGGTGGGGGGAGCGCTGATCGACTTCGCCGGCCAAGGCTGGCTCAACGCCTTCCTCGTGGTCTCCGGCCTCGTGGTCCTCGCGGGAGCCTTCGCCTGGCTGATCCGGCGACGACCAGCACCGACGGATCCCGAGGAGCCGAGCCCCCAGGACATCGCCCGGGAACCCAACCTCCAGCGCTGAGACCCTGCTGGCCGGCGCTGAGGACGCCGACCGCGGTGCGCTCAGGGCGTCTACTGCCTACATGTCCTCGAGCTGGCCTTGCGCCACGTCCCCTCGCGTCGCTCCGCGAGCCCCAGCTCGACGAGGCGGGCGAGTGCCGGGAGTGCCTGCATGGGAGCAAGGGCTGAGGCGTTGCACACCTGGGCCAGGTCGACCCACGCGCGATGTGGCAGGCCGTCGTGGATCCTGGCGTCGTCAGGCCCCAGCTCGTCCGTGAGACGTTCCACGCCTCTCGGCTCGTCGCAGGCGTCGGCGCCGAGGTCTCCGACGAGATCGATGACCTCGCTCGCGCTCGTGACCAGCGTGGCCATGCCCGCGCGGATCTTGGCATGGCAGCCGGCCGACGTCATCGACGTCACCGGCCCGGGGCAGGCACCCACTGGACGCCCCAGCTCGACAGCCGTGTTCAAGGTGTTCAGCGAACCGGAGCGGAGGTCGGCCTCGACGACGAGCGTCCCCCTCGCCATCGCGGCGATCAGCCGGTTGCGCAGCAGGAAGCGCGATCGCATCGGTGCCGACCCGGGCGCCACCTCGGAGAGGACGGCCCCGGTCTCGGCGATTCGGCCGATGAGCCGACCGTGGCCCGCGGGATACGGGCGGTCCACTCCCCCGGCCAGGGCGGCGACCGTGACGCCCTCCACGGCGAGCGTGCCTCGATGCGCAGCACCGTCGATGCCGAAGGCAGCACCCGAGATGACGGTCCAGCCACGTTGGGCGAGGCCCGCCGCGATATCGGCCGCCAGCTGTTCGCCGTAGGCGGTGCACACTCTCGACCCCACCACCGCGACCGACCGTTGGGTGACTCGGGCGAGGTCGGCCGGACCTCGGACCCAGAGACACCACGGCGGGATGACGAGGTCGCCCAGCCGCTCGGGCCACTCGGCGTCGCCGGGGATGAGAAGCCGCGCGCCGACCTTCTCGGCGGTCGCGAGGTCGCGCTCGATGTCGAGGCGACGAACTCGCTCTGCGAAGCGCGACAGCTTGCCGTGTCCCTGTCTGACGCGGTCGAGGGCCTCAGTCGGGCCGTGTTGCACGAGCAGCTGGTGCACCTGGCGATCACCTGGCTCCGCGAGACGGGAGAGGGCCGCCCGGGCGAGCCGGTCGTCGGTCATGCTGCGATCCCCGCCTGGCGGCGCAGGGAGAGCGCGAGCTCGACCTGGTCCCGTCCGGGACGCTGGAGGCCGGACAGGTCGGCAATGGTCCAGGCGCTGCGGAGGCTGCGGTCGTAGCCACGAAGGCTGATGCTGCCCCGATCCAGGGCCCGATCCAGTGGCGCCAGCGCGCTGCTCGGGAGCCGCCAGGCGGGCGAGCGCAGGAGCGAGCCCGGGACGTACGCGTTGAGGGCCCAGCCATCGATGAGCAGGCCGCGCCAGCGCTCGCGCTGGACCGCCCGCGCCGCAGCGACCCTGGCGGCCACCTGCCGGGTGCTCTCTCCCGGTGGCTGCGCGGCGAGGGACAGACCGGGGGGCTGCACATGGACCTGCAGATCGACCCGATCGAGAAGGGGCCCGGACAGCTTGCCGAAGTAGTTGCGGCGCATCGTCACCGAGCAGGTGCAGTCGGAGCCTTGCCCCCAGCCGTTGCCACAGGGGCACGGGTTGGCGGCGAGCACGAGCTGGAAGCGCGCCGGAAAGGTCACCGACTCCTGGGCCCGGGCGATGGTCACGCTGCCGCGCTCGAGGGGCGTGCGCAGGGCCTGGAGGACGGCCTTGTCGAACTCGGGCGTCTCGTCGAGGAACAACACGCCGCAGTTCGCCTGCGTGATCGCCCCCGGCCGGATATGGCCACTTCCGCCCCCGATGATGGCCGCCTGTGAGGCCCCGTGGTGCGGCGCGACGAACGGCGGCCGGGTGATGAGCCGGACCTCGTCGAGGAACCCCAGGACGGAGTGGATCGCCGTCACCGACATCGACTGGGCCTCGTCCAACGGCGGAAGCAACGCGGGTAGCCGCTCGGCCAGCATCGTCTTGCCGGCTCCGGGCGGGCCGGCGAGAAGGAGGTGGTGGCCACCGGCCGCGGCGATCTCGAGGGCGACCTTGGCCTCGGTCTGGCCGAGGACGTCGGACAGGTCCGTCGTCGGGCGCGGCGCGAGACTGCCGTCAGGAGCCGGCTCCTCGACTGCGGTCACGGCGCGGCCCCGGGCCAGGTCGCCGTAGCGCTGCACGAGCTCGCGCACGTCAGAGACCGGGTGGACCTTGAGACCGCTCACCAGGCGGGCCTCCGCAGCGTTCACGGCCGGGACCACGACATGGCGCACTCCCGCGAGGAAGGCTGCGTGCGCGGCCGGCAGCACCCCGGTCACGCCTCGGACCGAGCCGTCGAGGCCGAGCTCGCCGATGTGGACGACGTCCTCGACCACCTGACGCGGCACGATCCTCATCGCGGCGGCGACCGCGACGAAGATCGCCAGGTCGAATCCCGTTCCGACCTTCCGGCGTCCGGCCGGAGAGAGGTTCACCGTGACGCGGCGCTGGTTGACGAGCATGTCCGGCACGAGGGAGGACACGGCCTTGATCCGCTCCGGTGCCTGTTTGACCGCGGAGTCGCCCAGGCCACTGATCACGAACCCGGGGAGCCCGCCCGCCACATGCGCCTCGACCTCGACGACGAAGCCGTTGACACCACTGAGCCCTACGGCCCGGGTCCGACCAAGGCTCACTGCACACCCCGCAGGTGAGTGATCTGGGCCGTCCCACCCCGGGGACGCAGGATCGAGATGACGTCGATCCTGATGTCACAGCCCCGCAACTGGCGGCGTTCGGCTCGCGGTCGGGCGTCCAGCCACAGCATCGCCAGGCGGCGCAGGCGTGCCAGCTTCTGCCGGGTGACCGCTTCGAAAGGTGCCCCGAACCGCTCAGTGCTGCGCGTCTTCACCTCGCAGACGACGAGCGCGGCCGCATCTCGGGCGACGATGTCGATCTCGCCGCGCGCACAGCGCCAGTTGCGGTCGAGGATGGTCAGGCCGGAGTCGCCGAGGTACCGGCAGGCGAGCTCCTCGCCGTACGCACCCAGAGCCCGGGTCGGTGAGGTTTCCATGCGGCCAGCCTTGCGGCGCCGGCCCTTTCGCGCCCGAGGCCTCCACTCGGGTGTGGACGGACCGTCCCGCCCGAAAGGGATGTGGACAAGCCCGCCCGAGGCCCTCAGCCGGTCAGGAGAACTCCCCCGACTCGGGCAGCTTGATGTCCGGCTTGGGCAGCTCTTCGATGTTGACGTCCTTGAACGTCACGACTCGCACGTTCTTGACGAAGCGGGCCGGCCGGTAGATGTCCCAGACCCACGCGTCGGCCATGGTCACGTCGAAGAACACCTCGCCCCCGTCCGTGCGGACCTTGAGGTCGACGGAGTTGGCCAGGTAGAAGCGGCGCTCGGTCTCGACGACGTGGGTGAAGAGACCGACGACATCGCGATACTCCTTGTAGAGCTGCAGCTCCATCTCGGTTTCGTACTTCTCGAGGTCTTCCGAACTCACCTGACCGCCGTTTCTGTCTCTGTCGTCATGAGGGCCGGCACGTAGGCCTCCGTCCCCTCATTCAACACCTCTTCCAACGCCTCCTCGGGCAGCGCCAGCACGCCGCCGCTCACCCCCGGCAGCCGCCAGGAGCGGCGATGCAGCTCGCAGGGCCCCAGCCGGGCGAGCGCATCCAGGT
Organism: Intrasporangium calvum; assembly: GCF_028446585.1. Classification (GTDB taxonomy): domain Bacteria; phylum Actinomycetota; class Actinomycetes; order Actinomycetales; family Dermatophilaceae; genus Intrasporangium; species Intrasporangium calvum_A. Next base: position 428 of record NZ_JAPFQL010000047.1, on the reverse strand, counting down.
GCTCGGGAGCCGAGTAGCCCTTGTTGAGGTGCCAGCCGTATGCCGGGTGCTGGGCTCCCAGCCCGACCATCAGCTCGTCTCGCTCCACCTTTGCGAGCACGCTGGCCGCGGCCACGGACGAGCACTTGAGGTCGGCCTTGATCATGGTGGTGACGGGCGGTGTCGAGGGCCCGTCGTCCCCCGCGAAAGCGAGCAGTCCCACCTCGTGAGGCGCCGTCAGCCAGTCGTGGTTCCCGTCGAGGATGACGAGGTCGGGCACGACGCCCACCGTGGCCAGTGCGCGCAGACCCGCCAGCCGGAGCGCGGCCATGATCCCGATGTCGTCGATCTCCTGTGGTGAGGCATGACCCACGGCGTGGGCGATCGCCCACCGCTCGATCCTCGGCACGAGCCCTCTGCGAGCCCGCTCGGTCAGCAGCTTGGAGTCC
>NZ_JAPFQL010000046.1 GCF_028446585.1 Intrasporangium calvum | reverse complement strand
CCACCACACTCACGGGGTGGGGGTCACTTGTGCTTGGCCCCGGCGGCCTGGGCGTCGGCCTGGCACTTGCCCAGGGCGTCGTCCACGGATCCGCGACCGGCGATGTAGTCCGCGATGTACTGCGCGCACTTGTTGCCGACGTCCTGGAACTCCGGGATGGAGACGTACTGGATCCCGACCCACGGCTGCGGGTTGACGCCCGGCTGCTTCGGGTTCACCGCGCTCATCACCTCGAGCGTGATCGGCGCGTAGGCCTTGGCGGCTTCCTTGTACTCGGGGATCTCGTACGTCGAGGTGCGCGCGCCCGGCGGGACGTTGGACCAGCCGATCTTCGCGCCGACGAGCTGGTGGTACTCCTTGCTCGTCGCCCACTTGACGAACTTGACCGCAGCGTCCTTGTTCTTCGTCGTGGCCGGGACCGCGAGGTTCCAGCTCCACAGCCAGCCCGACTCCTGGGTCTTGTTGACGGGCATGTGGGCGTAGCCCATCTTGCCCTTCACCGGGGAGTCGTCGGCCTCGAGCATCGAGGCGGCGACGGAGGCGTCGGCCCACATCGCGGCCTTGCCCTCCTTGAGCGCGGTGAGGCACTCGTTGAAGCTGTAGGAGACGGGGTCCTTCTCACCCGACTCGTCGAGCATCGTCTTGTAGAAGGTGACGGCTTCCTTCCACTCGGGGCTGTTGACCGTCGCGTCCCACTGCTCGTTGTACCAGTTGCCGCCGAAGGTCTGCACGACCGTGGTGAGCGGCGCGAAGAGGTCGCCCCAGCCGGGCTTGCCGCGCATGCAGATGCCGGCCATCGAGCTGCTGTTGACCTGCTTGGCCGCCGCGGCGACCTCCTGCCAGGTCGGCTTGTTCGGCAGGGTGACGCCGGCCTTGTCGAGGACCTCCTTGTTGTACATGAGGATCGACGACTCGCCGTAGAACGGCACCGCGTAGAGCTTGCCGTCGTGCGTCAGCGCGTCGCGGACCGGCGGCAGGATGTCATCGACGTCGTAGGCGGCGTCAGCCTGCAGGTCGGGGGTGAGGTCGAGCAGCCAGCCGTTGGCCCCCCACTGCGGCGTCTCGTAGGCACCGATGGTGACGATGTCGTACTGACCGGCGCCGCTGGCCACGTCGGCGGTGACCGCGCTGCGCAGGTCGCCCTCCTCCATGACCTGGAAGTTGACCTTGACGCCCGGGTTGGCCGTCTCGTACTCGGTCTTGAGCTTCTCCATGTCCTTCATCTGGCCGTTGTTGACGGTGGCCAGGTTGAGGGTCACCGAGCCGCCGGCGCCTCCCGTGCCGCCGGCGTCGCCCGTCGAGACCGCTCCCGACGAACACGCGGCGAGTGACAGGGTCAGGGCCGTCAGGCTCGACCCGAGGATCAGCATGCGTCTGTTCGCAAGCATTCCTAGCTCCTTTGGTAGGCAATTCATCTCGTTCCCTCTGGCCCGGTGCGACGGGCCCCTCGTGGCGAGGCCCGCGGGAGTTCGGACGAGATGTCCGCCGTGGTTCGCAACAGGAACTTCCCGGAACGGTAAGAGGGGCTTGACAACGCCAACAAGCACCATCACCCACCTGATGTTGATACTATTTTTCGCGAGTGCGACGCAGGTCACACGGCGATGGTGTGCGGGGCTCGACCACCCGCAACGACTCGGCATCGGGAGGAAAGCGACTGTGGAGCACTCACCCGGCACCCCGGCAGGGCAGTCCCTGCGCCGTGAGGTGATCCCCCCGCACCCGCAGGCCTCGGTCCGGGTCCTGACCCATGACTTCCCGAGTGAGATCTGCGGCTGGGGCTACCACCCGGAGTACGAGATCCACCTCATCACCAAGACCCGCGGGAGCTTCATCGCCGGGGACCACATCGGCACCTTCGCTCCCGGGCACGTCAGCCTGATGGGTCCCAACCTCCCGCACGACTGGGTCAGCGACCTCGGCGAGGGTCAGGTCGCCGTCGACCGCGATGCCGTCATCCAGTTCAGTGACGAGTGGATCCGACGAGCGATGGAGCACCTGCCCGAGCTCGCCGAGGTCTCCGAGATGCTCAACCGCTCGACGCGCGGCCTCGTCTTCTCCGGGGCCACGGCCTGGCGCGCGGCCGAGACGATCCTGGCCTGTGTCAACAGCGCCGGGGTGGAGCGCCTCGGACACCTCTTCAAGATCCTCGCGCTCTTCGCCCACGCACCCGCGGACGAGTACGAGGTGGTGGCCAGCGAGTGGCTCGGCCGCCCCACGGACTCCACGGCCCGCGATGCAGGCGAGGCCGGGCTGAGCTACATCTTCGAGAACCTCACGGGCGACATCCGCCTCTCCACTGCGGCGCGGCTCGCCTACATGTCCGAGCCGACCTTCTCCAAGTACTTCAAGGCCGCCACGGGCACGACGTTCTCCAGCATGGTCAAGAAGCTGCGCATCGCCTACGCCCGCCGACTCCTCGACACGACCGAGCACTCGGTGTCGCAGGTCGCCGCGATGTCCGGCTACCACAACATGGCCAACTTCAACCGCCAGTTCCTCGCCGAGGTCGGCACGACGCCGACGGCCTATCGCCGCCTCGAGAGCGGCCAGAAGCCGCCGCCGGAGGTCTTCAGCCTCGGTCTTCGCGCACCCTCGGACTGACCGGCCGACGGGGCAGGTGCACGGGCTGCAGGAGTGACGGGCGTACCCTAGGGGGTATCGCCTGGGGACGATCACGGCGCGAACTCGCTCGAGCCCAGGCGGCACTGGAGGTGAAGGCACGGTGTTCGGTCCGGGATTCGGGATGGGCGCTTCAGGGTTCTGGGTGCTGCTGCTGATCGTGGGGCTGGCGGTGCTCGTATGGGGCCTCGTCGAGGCCCGCCGCCGGCCCTCCGCCGGGAACGACGGCTGGGAGCGGCAGCGACCCGAGGACATCCTCCGCGAGCGCCTCGCGAGGGGCGAGATCAGCGAGGAGGACTACCGGCAGCGCCTGCGGGTGCTTCGTGGTGGCTGACCTGAGTCGGCGCAACGCCTTGCGGTTGGCGGGACTCGGTGCCGCGACGGCCGTCGCCGGTGGCGTTGGCATCTGGCGCACCTCGACGGACGGGTCCGCGATCGACCCCGAGGCGGGCGGCCTGCTGGCGCAGCCCGCCGTCCTGACCAGCACCGGGGGTCGGCTCGAGGTGGAGCTGGTCGCAGGCCGCGGGGTCACCCTCGCCGGCCGCGAGACCCAGGCACTCGGCTACAACGGGTCGAGCCCGGGCCCGACACTGCACGTCCGGCCGGGCGACACGCTCCGAGTGCGGCTGACCAACCGCCTCGACGAAGCGACCAACCTGCACACGCACGGACTCCACGTCTCACCGGAAGGCCGCTCGGACAACATCTTCCGGGTCGTCGGTCCCGGCGAGTCGGGCGACTACGAGTTCGCCATCCCTGCGGACCACCCCGCCGGAACCTTCTGGTACCACCCGCACCATCACGGAACCGTGGCCGACCAGCTCTTCGGCGGCCTCTTCGGGGCCCTGATCGTTGCCGGCGCCGACGACCCGGACCTGCCCGAACGCCTTCTCGTGGTCAGCGACATCTCCCTGGATGCCGGGGGCCGGCCCGCGAAGCCGTCACTCCCGGAGATCATGGCGGGACGCGAGGGCGACCTCGTGCTCGTCAACGGTCAGCGGCTCCCCCGCCTCGACGTCGTCGCCGGTGTCACGGAGCGCTGGCGCTTCGTCAACGCCTGTGTGTCCCGCTTCGTGCGGCTCCAGCTCGACGGGCACCGGCTCGGGCTGCTCGGCCTGGACGGACAGGCCCTCGGCCCGCCCATGGACGTCGACGCGGTGACCCTGGCGCCCGGGAACCGCGCCGACCTGGTCGTCAGCCTCCAGCGCGCCGGGAGGCACACGCTCCGCACGCTGGCGGTCGACCGTGGCGGCATGGGCATGATGATGGGGTCGAACGACACCTCGCGCGAGACGGCGCTGGCCGAGGTCCGTGCAGTCGAGGCGAGCCGAAGCGGTCCTCCGGAACCGAAGGCGTGGCCGGGGCCCGGGCTGCCGGACCTGCGCGACCGCGATGTCGCCCGGCGACGCCGGATCACCTTCACCATGGGGATGTCAATGGGGATGTCGATGGGGATGGGTCCGGGGGGTATGACGTTCGGCTTCGACGGCGTCGAGTTCGACCCAGCCAGGGTCGACCAGGACCCTCGGCTCGGGACCGTCGAGGAGTGGACCATCGCCAACACCACGCCGATGGACCACCCGTTCCACCTGCACGTGTGGCCCATGCAGCTCATCGCTGGTCCCGGCTCGTCCGCGACCGACCGGCCGGACTGGCGTGATGTCGTCATCGTGCCGGGGGGCGGCGAGGTGCGGGTGCTGGTCTCCTTCGAGAAGTTCGGCGGACGCACGGTCTACCACTGCCACATCCTCGACCACGAGGACCGGGGAATGATGGGCATCGTCCAGACCCAGGGCTGACGGAGTCCTGCGGGAGGACCACAGACGTCCCCAGCCTCACCTTCTCCCCCTTGTGTGAAGACCACCACCGACGATGTCTCAAGTATCGATGAAGGTTGTGCCGCAGGGCTTTCGGTGCGCGCTGCCCCACCTCATGCTGGAACCATGAGCGGCACACCCCGCCGCCCCACTCGATGAAAGGTGATACGGATGCGCACCATGCTCAGGGCCCTCGGAGTTCTCGCGATCGCTGCAACAGGACTCCTCGTGGCCTCCCCGGCGCAGGCGGACGTGACCAACGACGACTTCGGACAGCACGTCGCCCAGTGTGCCCAGATGGGTTTCGACGGCGGCCACAACCCCGGCATGCACCAGGGCATCACCGGCTGGATGCCGATGGGCTGAGGAGCGCCGGGGGCTCCCGACAAGAGGCGAAGGCCTCGCTGCCACGGCAACCGCCGGCAGCGAGGCCTTCGTCAGTTCAGTCCGGGTCGCACTGCGGGCTCGCTCATCCGAGCGACGCGAGCAGATCCCGGCAGGCCTGCTCACAGCGGCGGCACGACTCCGCACACACGCGGCAGTGCTCGTGCATCGACGCATGCCGCTCGCACTCTTCGGCACAGGCCTTGCAGGCCTGCGCGCAGGCCTCCAGGACGGCCCGAGCGACGTTCGCGTCGTAGCCGGTGTGGCGGGACAGGACCGCACCGGTGGTCGCGCAGATGTCGGCGCAGTCGAGGTTCGTGCGGATGCACTTGACGAGGTCCGCGACCATGTCCTCGCTCAGGCACGCATCGGCACACGCCGTGCACGTCTGGGAGCACTCGTAGCAGGCCTGGATGCAGGCCGTCAGCTTGCCCCGGTCCAGGTCACCGAGGTCCTTGGGGTAGGTCTCGAGCATTGCCTCCACGGTATGCATGTCGTCCTCTCCTCCGGGCGACGGGCCGGACCGGACGCCCGGCGCTCTGGTGGCGTCGCCCCGACAACCCGCCTACCCACTGCGGCGACGGTCACCCCTACCGGCTCGAGGAGCCCCTCCAGATGGAGGAGCTCCTCGATGGTCCCTGAGTTCGACTACATCCGGTGGGCCATCGGCAGGGCGAACATCCACACGTTGAGCCCGGCCAACAGGATGATGAGCGAGGCCATCGGCAGCAGCGTCACCCGGCGGCGGGCCTCGGTGCGATAGCGCGAGTGCGCGATGCGGCGAGCCGCGTAGAGCGAGCCGGCCAGACCGAGGGCGAGCACGACGTACTGCAGGATCTGGATGGTCCCCGTGTCCATGAGCGCCGCGGACCCGTCGCCGGGGTCGCCGCCGAAGAGGGCGACGAGGGTGAACATCACGGACTTGCCTTCAGCGAGGAGGTGGAAGAGGTTGTGCGCGATGTGCCCCGCGACATCGAGCGGGATGAGGGCGTAGCCGAACCGCGCGAAGTTCAGCCGAACGCTCTCGAGGTTGCCGCGCGAGGCGACCTGCGATGCCAGGACGAGGAGCCCGACCGGTGCTCCGACCGCGATCGTGAAGGCCACGGTGAAGATGACGGACGGGCTCGTGATCCCGGTGGTCGTGCCGATCCAGTCGAGGAAGGTCGCCCACACGTCCAGCATGGTGAGGTTCTGGATGACGACGATCCCCATGATGGCCATGGCGAGGAAGGACTCCTCCAGCCGTGGGGTGCGGATGAACCACAGCTCGCTCGTGGGCTTGCGAAGCCTCAGCTCGAGAGCGTCGTTGGGGCAGGCCTTGATGCAGTTCGCGCAAAGGTTGCAGTTGGCGTTGGTGTCCATCGTGCGCGGGAACGTGAACAGCGGGCACCCGGCGACCTTCTCCGTGCCGTTGTAGCAAGCAGCCCGGCTCGTGCAGGTGCGGCAGACGTCCTGGTTGGCACGCAGCTCGATCATGCCGGTGCGGGCGTAGTTGCCGGACAGGCCGCCGAGGAAGCACAGGTAGCGGCAGAACGTCCGACGCTGGAAGAACGCGCCGGAGACGATCACGGCGGTCGTGAGCAGGAGTAGGAGGATGCCTGAGCCCCAGGGCGATTCGACGATCCCCCAGACGTGGTCGGCCCAGGTGATGATGATGAACTGGGCGTCGATGATCCAGATGCCGTAGCGCTTGAGGAACTGCGGCACCGGCTGGTTCGCTCCGACGAGCTTCTGCACCTGGTCCGAGATCCAGCCGAACGGGCAGACGGCGCACCAGAACCGGCCGAGCAGCACGAACACGATCGGGATGACCGGCCACCACAGCACCCACATGAGAGCGGTGCCGGCGTTGTCGTGGGCCGTGTCCGGCCCGACGAGCAGCTGGTAGGCGACGAGGCCGAAGACCGCGGCCACCAGGACCTGGAAGACACCGGGGTAGAGCCGGCTGCGCATGATGCGTGCCACCCACGGCAGCTCCATGAGATTCCGGCCACGGGCCGGTGCGGCGAAGCCCGGCTCTGGCGACTGTCCCGCGCTGGGGCGCGTCCGGATCGGGGCGCTCATCGCTCGTCCCCTGACACGATGCGCCGAGCCGGACGGGCAGCTGCGCGGGCGGCCGTCTGGCGGTCCCGGCGCTCCGCGGTGCGGCGACGCAGCACCCCGGCCGCCCCGAGGACGGCCGCGTTCACACCGGCGAACCCGCCGAGGACCAGGTTCCGCGAGGCGTCGTCCGGACCTGCGGACACCGACCCGTGACCACCGTGATCCTCGCCGTCCATCTGGCTGTGGTCCATCTCCTCGTCGCTCATCTGGCTGTGGTCCATCTCGCCGTCGCTCATCTGGCTGTGGTCCATCTCGCCGTCGCCCATCTGGCTGTGGTCCATCTCGTCATCCGACACCTGGAGAGCGTCGTCAGATGCGGCCTCAGCACCGTGTTCGTCACCGTGTTCGTCACCGTGTGCATCCGCATGGTCGTCGGCGTGGTCGCCGGTGTGGCCTGCCTCGTCTGCGTGCGCCGCATGATCGTGGTCCTCGTCGTCCTTCCCGCAGTCGCACTGGGGCCCAGCGACAGAAACGGTCTGAGGCGACGCGACGGCAGACTCCGCGACTGCACCGAAAGCGAGGAAGGTGCCGGCTGCTACGAGTGGATACAGGCCGACCTTGGTGATGAGACGACGACGCATGTGTGGCTCCTCGGGAAGGGGCGGTCTCCCGCCGCGGCTCTCATCCTTGGGGTGGGCCGGTGCACCGCGCAGCCCTTCGGGGCGATGTTGACCGAACCTTCAGGGAAGCGACATCGAACATCCAGCGCGCGGCCCGCACCGACCGCGGAAGCCAGCCCAGCGGCATACGGTCGGCCATCGACCAGAGGCTCAGCTCGCGGCCCGGACTAGGCTCCAGACCCTCTCCGACCCCGGAGGACCAACGCCACGAGCACAACCGCGACGATCCCCACACCGACGAGGCCCCGGACGAGCGCTGCGGGCACGCCACGAACGTCGTCCACCTGCTGGGGCGCGACGGCGATCGGCGCTGCCGAGGACGTGGACGCGGGGACAGGAGTCACCGTCGCCTCCGTCGTCGTGGGCGCTGGGACACGCGACGTCGGGCGAGCCGAGGAGATGGACGGCGTGGGCGGTGGGGCGGGCAGCGGGTTGCCGTTGCTGTCGAGCTGGGTGTGATGGCGCCAGAGGTACTCGCGGATCGTCAGCCCGGAGCGGTGCACCTTGGCAGCCACCTCGCGACCGAGGTAGCGGTAGTGCCACGGCTCGTAACGCAGACAGGTGCGGTCGTTCCACCGCGCGCCGTCCGTGCCCCGCGGATAGCTGTTGACCCACCCGAAACGCCACGAGTTCTCCCGCATCCAGCGACCTGCAGCGGTCGTGCCCCAATCGCCCGGGAGGGGATTGCCTCCGCCCGCGCTCATGAAGTCGACGCCCAGGCCGAGCTGGTGCTCCGAGTGACCGGGCCGCTGCGAGTAGGTGATCGCGCTCGCATAGCCGTTCTGACGGGAGTATCCGGTGAAGATCTGCTCCTGCTCCGCGTAACTGCGATAGGCGCTCCAGACCCCGATCGCCGCGCCAGCCGCCCTCGCGGCCCGAGCCATGGCTCGGGTGTCGTCGACCGCGACGGCCCGGAGGTGGCCACCGCCAGGCAGGCCCGCCTCGGAGACGTGCACGAGGTCGGGAGGGACGTAGGCCTTGCCGACCCGCAGGAGCCGGTCCACGAGCGTGACGCTCCAGTCGTCGTAGTCCCGCGGCACCGTGTAGACGTCACCGACATCGCAGGACGGCAGCCGTCCCACGGCTACGGCAGGAACGTGCGGCTCGGACACGACGGCCACGCCGGTCGCGACGACCAGCGCCAGTCCGACGATGCCACGACGGCACCTGCACTGCACCAGGTCCATGGTCTCCTCGCTGCCACGCTAGCCGGTGGACCGGAATGGAGAAGCAGGAACCGCGGACCCGAGACTAGGTTGGCCGACATGATGCGCCCCGCCACGGAGTCCTCGCGCGGGCTGCCCGCCGACAGCCACGACCTGATCCGGGTGCACGGCGCCCGGGAGAACAACCTCAAGGACGTCAGCGTCGAGATCCCCAAACGGCGGCTGACGGCCTTCACCGGTGTCTCCGGCTCGGGCAAGAGCTCGTTGGTGTTCAACACGATCGCCGCCGAGTCGCAGCGGATGATCAACGAGACCTACAGCGCGTTCGTCCAGGGGTTCATGCCCACGCTGGCCCGCCCGGACGTCGACCTGCTGGACGGGCTCACCACGGCGATCATCGTCGACCAGGAGCGCATGGGGGCCAACCCGCGCTCGACGGTCGGCACCGCGACGGACGCCAACGCGATGCTCCGCATCCTCTACAGCAGGCTCGGCCAGCCACACATCGGCTCGGCGCAGGCGTTCTCCTTCAACGTCGCGTCGATCTCGGGCGCGGGCGCCGTCACCATCCAGCGCGGCGAGGGCGTGACCAAGGAGCGGCGCTCGTTCTCCATCACCGGGGGCATGTGTGCGCGGTGCGAGGGCATGGGCTCGGTCACCGACTTCGATCTCACCGCTCTCTACGACGCGGACAAGTCGCTCAACGAGGGTGCGCTCACCATCCCGGGCTACACGATGGACGGCTGGTACGGGCGGATCTACCGAGGGTGTGGCTTCTTCGACCCGGACAAGCCAATCCGCACGTACACCAAGCGAGAGCTGCACGACCTGCTCCACAAGGAGCCGACGAAGGTCAAGATCGAGGGCATCAACCTCACCTACGAGGGACTCATCCCCAAGATCCAGAAGTCGATGCTCTCCAAGGACGTCGACGCGATGCAGCCGCACATCCGGGCCTTCGTCGAGCGCGCCGTCACCTTCACCACCTGCCCCGACTGCGACGGCACTCGCCTGAACGCGACGGCGCGGTCCTCGCTTGTCCAGGGCAAGAGCATCGCGGACGTCTGTGCAATGCAGATCAGCGATGCCGCCGAGTGGGTGCGCTCGCTGGACGAGCCGTCGGTCGCCCCGCTGCTCGCCGGCCTCCAACATCTTTTCGACTCCTTCGCCGAGATCGGCCTCGGCTACCTGTCCCTCGACCGTCCCTCCGGGACACTGTCGGGCGGGGAAGCCCAGCGCACCAAGATGATTCGTCATCTCGGCTCGTCGCTCACCGACGTCACCTATGTCTTCGACGAGCCGAGCATCGGGCTGCATCCCCACGACATCCAGCGGATGAACGGGCTCCTGCTGAAGCTGCGGGACAAGGGCAACACGGTCCTCGTCGTCGAGCACAAACCAGAGATGATCGCCGTGGCGGACCACGTCGTCGACCTCGGGCCGGGGGCAGGCACCGCCGGCGGCGCGGTCTGCTTCGAGGGGACCGTCGAGGGGCTGCGCCAGAGCGGGACCGTGACGGGGAGGCACCTCGACGATCGCGCGTCGCTCAAGGCGTCGCTGCGCGAGCCCTCCGGGGTGCTGGAGGTGCGCGGAGCCGACCTGCACAACCTGCGCAACGTCGACGTCGACCTCCCGCTCGGGGTGCTGACGGTGGTCACCGGCGTGGCTGGATCGGGCAAGAGCTCGCTGATCCACGGCTCGGTGTCAGGCCGCGACGGCGTGCTCTCGATCGACCAGGGAGCGATCCGGGGGTCGCGGCGCAGCAACCCCGCGACCTACACCGGGCTCCTCGAGCCGATCCGCAAGGCCTTCGCCAAGGCCAACGGCGTCAAGCCCGCCCTCTTCAGCGCCAACTCGGAGGGAGCCTGCCCGGCCTGCAACGGCGCCGGCGTCATCTACACCGACCTCGCCATGATGGCCGGGGTGGCCACGACCTGCGAGGAGTGCGAGGGCCGGCGGTTCCAGGCGGCCGTGCTCGAGTACAAGCTCGCCGGCCGCGACATCAGCGAGGTCCTCGCGATGCCCGTCGACGAGGCGGAGGAGCTCTTCGCCGCAGGCGAGGCGCGGGTGCCCGCAGCCCACGCCATCCTCGACCGGCTCTCGGACGTCGGGCTCGGCTACCTCAGCCTGGGACAACCCCTGACGACCCTGTCCGGAGGCGAGCGCCAGCGCCTCAAGCTCGCGACTCACATGGGCGGCAAGGGTGACGTCTACGTCCTCGACGAGCCGACCACTGGCCTCCACCTGGCGGACGTCCAGCAGCTGCTCGCCCTGCTCGACCGACTGGTGGACTCCGGCAAGTCAGTCATCGTCATCGAGCACCACCAGGCGGTCATGGCGCATGCCGACTGGATCATCGACCTCGGTCCGGGAGCTGGTCACGATGGCGGCCTCGTCGTCTTCGAGGGACGGCCGACCGACCTCGTCGCCTCGCGAAGCACGCTGACCGGAGAGCACCTCGCCGACTACGTCGGTGCCTGATGCCGCCGACCCGTGGCTTCCCGGCGCACCGACCCTTCTTCCTGCTGGCCCAGCTGTCCGCTGTCATCGGTGGGTTGGTGTGGGTGCTGCCGGTCGGACGACCAGTCGCGCTGCACGTCAGCTGGTTGGTCTTCGGGATGGGCGGAGCCGCCGTGGCCGGCTACCTGCTCACGGCACTTCCCAGCTGGACCGGAGGGGTCCGGGCGCCCGCCTCGACCGTCTGGGTCCTCGTGCTCCTGTGGCTCGTCGTCAGGGCAGCGGGCCTGGGCGCGGCCACGGGGGCGGGCTTCACCCTCGCCAGCCTGGCCTTCCACGCGACGCTCACCATGGTCCTCACCCGGCCCGTCGTCCGGCTCAGGCTCTGGCATCGGCTCCCGTTGGCCCTCGCACCCGGCGCCCTGGGCGCGGCCGAGGTCGCGGTGGGTGCCGGGGGGCACGGGGCGCACGGGGACGGCTCGTTCGCCCCACTTGCCGCGGTCCTTCTCTTCGCCGCCCTGATCAGCCTCGTCGGCGGCTCGGCGATTCCGGCCTTCGTCGGTGCGGCGCTGCGCTCGTCGGTCGCGACGCGGCCCACCGCGGTTGTCGAGCCCGCCCTCGTCGCGGGCGCGGCAGTGCTGGTGCTGGTCGGCGCCGAGCCGGGCGCCGCTGTGCTCCTCCTGGCCGCCGCGCTGCTGCAGGCGCTCCGGCTGCGGCAGTGGTCCCCAGCCCGGGTCTGGAGGCACCCGGGTGCGGCCATGATGGTGCTCGCCTGGCTCTGGCTCGTTCTCGGCCTGGTGCTCCTCGGCCTGGCCTTGCTGACGGCCTCCGCGTCGACCCACGAGGCCGCGGCTGTGGGAACCGCGCTGCACGCCCTGACGATGGGCGCCATGGGCAGCATGATCTATGCCTTCACGGCTCGGGCGACGATGCTCCGGATGCCTGGCCGGCTCGTGCCCACGCGCCTGCAGCAGGTCGGCTTCCTGCTCGTGCTGCTCAGCCCGCTGCCCCGGTTGATCCACTGGCCCGACGCCCCGACGGGCAATGCGGTGGCCGTCCTTGCCTGGTGCCTGGGCTGGCTCTGCCTGCTCACCCGAACCGTGCGCCTGCTGCGGGATCCGGCCCCGTGGCCGGCCCTGAGCGCGGCGAAGGATGAGCAGCCCGGCCGCGCGCTGACCGACGGCCCGTGACCGTCCACTCGTCAGGAGAGTCGGGGAAATCACTCGAAACTTCGACCGGTTCCCGCCCCACGTCGGCCGGATCATCCTATGGTGGAGACACCGGCTGGCTCCGCGGCGCGGGGGGCGCTCCTCGGTGGTGGCCGGTCCGGAGTCACTGTCAGGAGGCTCTGGTTCCGATTCTCGACCTGCCCGATGGGGGTGCCTGCCAGTGCAGGAGCCGATCAGGCCGACCAATGGCCCGACCGTGATCCGCATCCGGATGCGCGGTCGAACCTTGACGTTCGCCACCGGAGTCACTCTCTTCGCTCTGCTCCCCTTCCTGGGGGGAAGCGCGCCCCAGCTCGAGCGTCAGTCCGTGATCCTGGCCGCCGGAGCGCCGGCTGCGGTCCCGTCGAGCGCGGCACCGGCCGTTCCCCAGGGAGTCACGGCCGAGATGTCCGGCGCACTGTCGGGGCTGTCCTCTGCCATCGGCGGAGGTCTCTTCCAGTTCCCCAGCCTCGCCCTCTCCCCCGCTCTTGCGCCCTCACTCGTGGCGCCCCTCCCAGGTGAGCAGGCGCTGCGCTTCATCAGGCCGGTGCCCGGCCCGCAGTCCTCGAGCTTCGGGCCACGGATGCACCCAGTCCTGGGCGTGCCCATGTTCCACACCGGAATCGATCTGGCTGCGGCCTGCGGCACGCCGATCCGCGCTGCCGCGTCCGGCACTGTGGTGTATGCCGAGGTCTCGGCATCGTGGGGGGCCCGGACGATCATCCAGCACTCACCCACCGTGAAGACCGCCTACGGACACCAGTCGAAGATGCTCGTCGAGCAGGGTGACGTCGTCCGGCAGGGCGACATCATCGGCCTCGTCGGCACGACCGGATGGTCGACGGGATGCCATCTGCACTTCGACGTCATCGTCAACGACCGATACGTCGACCCGGCTCCCTACCTCGGTCTGCCGTCATCGAACGCTCCGAGCATCCCGTTCCAGGCGGCACCCCACGTGGTCCGGGACGACACAGGGCGTCCGTTCCACACCGTTGAGGACGGCGATGTGCCGATTCCGACCGACACGTCCTCGCCCGTGCCGAGCGCCACCCCCTCGGGCACCACCGCTCCGACGATTCCAACGACGGCTCCCACTACCCCTGCGACGGACCCGACCACGACGGACCCGACGACCACGGACCCGACCACGGACCCGACCACGACGGACCCGACCACGACGGACCCGACCACGACGGACCCGACGACGACGGACTCGACGACGACGGACCCCACGACCGGCGAACCTGCCCCGACGACCTCGGAGCCGTCGCCGACGGAGACCACGGAGCCCACCACGACGACGTCCGAGCCGACGCCCACCACGACGACGTCCGAGCCGACGCCCACCACGACCTCGGAGCCAGCAACCACCACGACGTCCGAGCCGGAACCGACGTCCACCAGCACCGCTGGCTCCGCTGAGAGCACCGAGTCGGCACCGACGGTCACGGAGCCAGCACCGACGACGACGAGCGCCGGCTGACGGCTCTCCCAGGACGAGCGAGGCGGCGGGCCGCTTCGCTACGATTCGGCGACTCTCCCGCCGACACCTCGCTCAGGGGGCCCTTGGCCCGATAGGTTCTCCCGCATGGACGAAGCGAATGCCGTCGGCGTGGACCCCACCCGTGACGCCAGCTCCCATGGGGCGCACCCCATCGTCGTGGTCGAGGGGGTCAACAAGCACTTCGGCGACCTCCATGTGCTCAAGGACATCAACCTGACGGTGGGCAAGGGCGACGTGGTCGTCGTCCTCGGTCCCTCAGGCTCGGGCAAGTCGACGCTGTGCCGCACCATCAACCGGCTCGAGACCTTCGAGAGCGGCCGCATCCTCATCGACGGCAAGCCCCTCCCCGAGGAGGGCAAGGCGCTGGCCAACCTGCGGGCCGACGTGGGCATGGTGTTCCAGTCGTTCAACCTCTTCGCCCACAAGACGATCCTGCAGAACGTCACGCTCGGTCCGATGAAGGTCCGCGGCATGAACAAGGCGGCTGCCGAGAAGCAGGCCCTCGAGCTGCTCGACCGGGTGGGCGTCCAGCACCAGAAGGACAAGTACCCTGCGCAGCTCTCGGGCGGCCAGCAGCAGCGGGTCGCGATCGCCAGGTCGCTCGCGATGAACCCGAAGGTCATGCTCTTCGACGAGCCGACGTCCGCGCTCGACCCGGAGATGATCAACGAGGTCCTCGACGTCATGACGAGCCTCGCCAAGGAGGGCATGACGATGATCGTCGTGACCCACGAGATGGGCTTCGCCCGCCGGGCTGCCGACCGCGTCGTCTTCATGGACGAGGGCGAGATCGTCGAGCAGGAGACCCCGGAGGAGTTCTTCACCAACGCGAAGTCCGCTCGGGCCAAGGACTTCCTCAGCAAGATCCTGACCCACTGACCCACCTAGCTCCACCCGCTCCCGCCACCACCGGGGGCACACCACACCAGGAGGAAACAACTCATGAAGCTCAGGCGCACCAGCGCGGTTGCCATCGCCACCGTCGCTGCCCTTGGCCTCGCCGCGTGCGGAAGCGACGGCGGCGACGGGGCGGCCGCCGGAGGCAACAAGGTCAAGGTCGGCATCAAGTTCGACCAGCCCGGTCTCGGCCTGAAGACGGGGGCCACCTACTCCGGCTTCGACGTCGACGTCGCCAACTTCATCGCCGCGGAGCTCAAGCTCGAGGTCGAGTTCGTCGAGGCCGTTTCCGCCCAGCGCGAGACGCTCCTCAAGACGGGCCAGGTGAAGTACATCGTCGGCACCTACTCGATCACCGACAAGCGCAAGGCCGACGTCTCCTTCGCCGGGCCGTACTTCATTGCCGGTCAGGACCTGCTGGTCCGCGCCGACGACACGTCGATCACCGGCAAGGACACGCTGAACGGCAAGAACCTCTGCTCGGTCAAGGGTTCGACCAGCGCCCAGAAGATCAAGGACGAGGTCCCCGGCGTCAACCTGCAGGAATACAACACCTACAGCCTCTGCGTGGACGCGCTGAAGTCTGGTGCCGTCGACGCCCTGACGACCGACGACACGATCCTTGCCGGCTACGCCGCTCAGGACGCCAACAAGGGCCAGCTCAAGGTCGTCGGCAACACGTTCTCCACCGAGAACTACGGCGTCGGCGTCAAGAAGGACGACACGGAGTTCTGCAACCAGGTCGTCACCGCGCTCAAGAAGTTCATCGACTCGGGCAAGTGGGAAGAGTCGGTCAAGAAGTGGCTCGGCCCGGCCAACTACACGCCGGGTGCGGGCAACCCGCCCACGCCGACCTGCCAGTCCGCCTGATCACCCAGCCAACCGCAGAGGTATGCCGCTGAGCTGACTCAGCTCAGCGGCATACCTCCCGCGCTGGTTGAGTCCCAGCCAGCTCACGACCGCCTCTGGCCGCCCCAGGAGGACTGCACATGGGTGAACTGTTCGCGGAGTTCAACGTCTTCGCGGCGTTCGGGATGACCATCCTGCTCACCGTCACCGCCGCCATCGGCTCGCTGCTCATCGGAACCGTCGTCGCCATCATGCGGCTGTCGCCGGTGGCCGTCTTCCAGCGAGCGGGCGCGTTCTACGTCAACACGGTGCGCAACACGCCGCTGACGCTGATCATCATCGCGTCCAACATCGTGATGGCCGTCAACCTCGGCTTCAACTTCAGCAAGGACTTCTCCCGCAACAACCTGATCTGGGCCGTCATCGCGCTGTCGGTCTACCACGCGGCCTTCGTCTGTGAAGCCATCCGGTCCGGGGTCAACACCGTGCCGGTCGGGCAGGCCGAAGCCGCCAGGTCGATCGGGCTGACCTTCTCGCAGAGCCTGCGTGAGATCGTCCTGCCGCAGGGCTTCCGGGGAGCCATCACGCCCCTCGGCAACACCTTGATCGCGTTGACGAAGAACACCACCGTTGCGACCGCGATCGGCGTGGCGGAGATCAGCGGCCTGATGAGCGAGATGATCGAGTTCCGATCAGACCTCTTGCTGTTCATCTTCCTCATCGTCGCCATCGGCTTCGTCATCCTCACCCTTCCGGTGGGCATCCTCATCACCTATCTGTCCAAGCGGCTGGTGGTGAAGCGATGAGCGCCTCCGTTCTCTTCGACGCGCCAGGACCCCGCGCCCGCGCCCGCCACCGCGTGCTCACCGTCGTCGGCCTGCTGCTCATCCTCGGCTTCGTCGGCTTCGCCCTGTGGAAGCTCGGCGAGAAGGGCAACCTCGCCGCCGAGAAGTGGACGCCCTTCCTCACGGCCGAGATCTGGACGAACTACTTCATTCCTGGTCTGATCAACACCCTGAAGGCAGCAGCGATCTCCGTCGTCCTGGCCGCGGTCTTCGGGGTCCTGTTCGGCATGGGGCGCCTGTCCGACAACACCGTGATCCGCTGGGCGAGCTCGGTCGTGGTCGAGTTCTTCCGGTCCGTGCCAGTGCTCGTGATGATGATCGCCGCGTTCTGGTTCTACGCGTTCAACCAGACCTTCGACTTCGACCTGGTGCCCCTTGCGGCGGTCGTCACCGGCCTGACGCTCTACAACGGCGCCGTCGTCGCGGAGCTGATCCGGTCCGGTGTCGGGAGCCTGCCGAAGGGCCAGTCGGAGGCAGGCCTGTCCATCGGACTGACCCGCCGTCAGACGTTGCGGATCATCCAGTTGCCACAGGCGATCACGGCCATGCTGCCGGCTCTCGTCAGCCAGCTCGTCGTCGTCCTCAAGGACACGGCGCTGGGCTACATCATCACGTACGACGAGCTGCTCAACCAGTACAAGTCGATCGGGTCGTTCAAGTCCAACATCGTCCCGGCGATGATCGTCATCGCGTTCCTGTTCATCGCGATCAACTACGCCCTCACGCGGGTCGCCGGCTACGTCGAGCGGCGCCTGCGCGAGCGGGGCAGGGTCACGATCACCCGCGGTGCGGCCGGCCCTGGCGCCGTCGCCGAGGTCGACACGGCGATCATCGACCAGCAGCTGCACGAGGCCGACGAGCGCGCCCTCCGGGAGCGCTGACCGCCTGCACCGCAACACACCCCCTTACCGCGTGGTCCCACCACCTGCAGCACGTGGGACCAGCCGGTAAGGGGGTGTGTTGCGTTGGGGTGCGGGGATGACGAAAGGGCGGCCTCCGATGTCGGAGACCGCCCTTCGCGCTTGCCGCTCCCCCGGTTGGACTCGAACCAACAACCTGCCGGTTAACAGCCGGCTGCTCTGCCAGTTGAGCTACAGGGGACTGCTGCCGGGCAACCATAGCAAAGGAGTTCGCCGGGAACTAAATCGGCTCCCATGGGCCCGGCTCCACGTTCAGAGACCGACTTCGGAGCGCATCCGCTGGAGCCGTCTGGCGGCTTCGGCAGCGACCGCCGGGTCCTTCGGATCGACCCCCTTGCCGGGGATGACCTGCTCCAGGAGGTCGCCGCTCGCAAGGTCCTGACGGATGACGACCCGGACCGCGCGCCGGTTGCCGGCGCGGAACTCGTCGCCCAGCACGACGCTGGCCTGGATGCGCTCCCGGAGGGCCTGGTGCAGGGCGGAGGCGTCCCGCAGCAGCCACTGGGCCGGGCGGCGCTGGTCGACCCACGTGACGGTCAGGAGCCGGGAGTCGCTCTGCCACGTGCCCGCCTCGGCCTCGTGCCAAGGGCGCTGCCACGCGAGCGACCCGTCGGCCCCGATGAACGCCAGCTGGTGCGTCGAGGCGACGACGTAGCCGCCGGTCTGCTCGTCCTGCGCAGAGGCGATGATCCGGTCCCCCGACCCCAGCGGCACGGCCCGTCGCACCTCATCGGGGAGGTCCGAGCTGCGTCGGCGGTTGAAGGTCCCCATCAGGCCATGCCTTCCTTGATCGAGGCGAGCTGGCGCTGCAGCTCCTGGAGCTCCACGGCAAGGGCGCGGGAGCGCTGCGGGTCCGGCTCAGCGGCGTGGTCGAGCCGCCTCATCTCGCTCATGGCGTCGGCGACCCGCCTCGTCAGCTCGACGGTCCGAACCCGGTTGAAGAGCTCCTCGACGTAGCGTGAGCTGGGCAGCCCCGTCGTCGCGTCCATCCGGGTGGGCAGGGTCGCGACGGCGAGCTCGCTGATGAGGGGGGCCACCGCGCTCGGGGCTGCTTCCGTCACGGCGGAGACCCACGAACCGAGGGAGGCGCGACCGTCGGTGCCGCTGGCGATCCGGATGCCGTCGTACACCGCGCGATGCGCCGGGGCGGAGAAGGCACTGGAGGTCAGGAGGTCGACCGCCCCCGGCCGCAGCACCGTGGGGAACTGGAGGAGGACCTGCAGCAGCTGGCGCTCGGCGAGGACCACGGGGTCGCGCTGGTCCGGCACGGGCAGCAGGCCGGCCACCTCGTCGGGCCCGGGTTCGACCGCTTCGTCGCCCCCCGACTCGCCCGGCCGCCAGCCGCCACCGCTGCGGCCGTCCCTGCCGTTCGGGCTCTCCCCCGACCGCGGACTCGGACGCCCGTCGGGTCGGTCCGCGTCGACCTTGAGCCGACCGGCTCGGGCCACTTCTGCCCCCACCTGCTCGACCTCGATCCCGAGCAGCCCGGCGACCTCGCGCGTGTATTCCGGGCGCAGGGACCGGTCCCGGATCGAGGCGACGATCGGGGCCACGGCCCGGCTCGCCTGGACCCGTCCCTCGGCCGTGCCGAGGTCGAAGCGCTTGATCGTGGTGCGCACGGCGAACTCGAACATCGGGACGGCGTCCTCGATGAGGGCCTGCACCGCCGGGTCGCCCCCGGCCTGGCGCAGCTCGCACGGGTCCTTGCCGGACTTCTCGACGGCGACGAAGGACTGCGACGTCCACTTCTCGTCATCGGCAAAGGCGCGCATCGCGGCCTTCTGTCCCGCGGCGTCGCCATCGAAGGTGAAGATGACCTTGGCCGGAGCGAGGTCGGCCTCGTCGCGCATGATGCGGCGCAGCAGCTTGATGTGCTCGGCGCCGAAGGCGGTGCCGCACGTGGCCACCGCCGTCTCGACGCCGGCCAGGTGGCACGCCATGACATCGGTGTAGCCCTCGACGACGACGGCCTGCCGGTCCTGGGAGATCCGCTTCTTGGCCAGGTCGAGGCCGTAGAGCACCGTCGACTTCTTGTAGATCGGGGTCTCCGACGTGTTGAGGTACTTCGCCTCGATCCGGTCGTCGTCGAAGATCCGGCGCGCTCCGAAGCCGATCGTGCTGCCGGTGATGTCCCGGATCGGCCAGACCAGCCGCCCCCGGAACCGGTCGTAGAGCCCGCGCGAGCCACGTCCGGCCAGCCCGCCGATGGT
This sequence comes from Intrasporangium calvum, assembly GCF_028446585.1. Lineage (GTDB taxonomy): Bacteria > Actinomycetota > Actinomycetes > Actinomycetales > Dermatophilaceae > Intrasporangium > Intrasporangium calvum_A. The sequence goes on along the minus strand of NZ_JAPFQL010000046.1, from coordinate 12,392 downwards.
CAGCTCCTCGTCGGTGAAGCCCTTCCCGCGCAGGTGCCCGACGAGGTCCTCACCGCCGCGGGGGGCGAACCCGATCCCGAAGCGCCGGACGTGGGTGCTGTTGAAGTCGCGGGCCCGCAGGAAGTCGCGGGCCAGTCGAGCGCCTTGGTCGCTCAGCAGCCGCTCGGTGTAGTACTCCTCCGCGACGCGGTGTGCCTCGAGGAGCCGGGAGCGGCGCCCGAGGCCCTCCTCACGGGGTCGGGACCCGCCGTCCTCGTAGCGCAGCTCCATTCCCAGTCGCTGCGCCAGACGCTCGACCGCCTCGGTGAAGGTGAGGTGGTCGACCTTCTGGATGAAGGAGATGACGTCGCCGCCCTCGCCGCACCCGAAGCAGTGCCAGGCGCCGACGGCGGGCCGGATGTTGAACGAGGGCGTCTTCTCGTCGTGGAAGGGACACAGCCCCTTGAGCGAGCCGGGGCCGGCGGGGCGGAGGGTCACGTGCTCACGGACGACGTCCTCGATCGAGGAGCGCGACTTGACGGTCGCGATGTCATCAGGGTTGATCCGGCCCGCCATCAAGCCTCCTCTCGCTGCCGTGAGTCTAGGTCGTCACGCACTGGTCCCCGTCGGCGCCGCCCACAGGGAGTGGAGCAGGACCGCTCGCGCGTCGGTGAGGGACGCGACCTGGTCGACGACCACCCGCAGCCGAGCCGCGTCGTCCTGCGCCGCGAGGAAGTCGGCCCGGAACGGCGGGTCGAGCCTGGTCTCCGGCTGGGCCGCGCAGAGCTCCACGAGGTCGGCGAGGAGCTCGCGCTGGCGACCCTTGAGGGCCATCTGGTCCTCGGCGGTGACGACGAACTGGTTGGCCACGGCCTTGAGCACGGCGCACTCGGCGCGGGTGCCGTCCGGCACGACGAGGTCGGCGTCGTAGCGGCTGAGGGGGCCCGGACCGTGCCGCTCGCGCGTCGCTCGCTCGACGGCGAGGACGAAGCGGCCGATGATCTGACTGGTCATGTCCTTGAGGCCCGCCAGGTCGTTGCGCGATCCGTCGAACCGTTGGGGAATGGCACCGGTGGCGAGGATCCGGTCGAGAGCATCGCCCAGCGCTGCCGGATCCTGGTCGGGGGCATAGGTGGCACCAGCGACCTCGAGGACGGAACGCATCTCCGTCCGGGACCGGAGTGCCCGCGGGTCCATCCAGTCGGAGGCGATCGCGTCCTCCAGGTCGTGGACCGAGTAGGCGACATCGTCCGACCAGTCCATCACCTCGGCCTCGAAGCACCGCACCCCTGGTTGAGCGCCGCCACGCAACCAGTCGAAGACGGGCAGGTCGTCCTCGTAGGTGCCGAACTTCCGGCTCGGGACCGGGCCCGCGCCGCGCCGCCAGGGGTACTTGGTGGACGCGTCGAGCGAGGCGCGGGTGAGGTTGAGGCCCGCTGGCCTGCCATCGGGGTGGCACCGTTTGGGTTCCAACCGGGTGAGCAGCCGAAGCGTCTGGGCATTGCCCTCGAAGCCGCCGATGTCGGCGCAGACCCGGTCGAGCTCCATCTCGCCGTTGTGCCCGAACGGCGGGTGCCCGAGGTCGTGCGCGAGGCAGGCGGTGTCGACGACGTCGGCGTTGCAGCCGAGGGCGGCGCCGAACTCCCGGCCGATCTGCGCGACCTCGAGCGAGTGGGTGAGCCGGTTGCGCACGAAGTCGTCGTGGCCGGCCCCGAGGATCTGGGTCTTGCCGGCGAGCCGGCGGAGCGCGGCCGAGTGCACCAGCCGGGCGCGGTCCCTGGCGAAGTCGTCGCGGTCGGCCCGCTTCTGTGCCGGGTCCTCCGCGACCCATCGCTCCCGGTCGAACTCCGTGTAGGCCACACCCAGACTCTAGGCCGCGCGCTCAGCCGCTCGTCGGACCATGCCGTATGCCGCTCAGCCCAGCTGCGCTCGCAGCCGGGCCACCCAGCTGGGCTCGGTCCCGTAACGCTGGCTCTTGATGAGGCGCAGGTTGGCGCAGTCGTCGACCAGCTGGGCCATCCAGCGGTCCCGGGTCTCCTCCTGCTTGGCCGAGACGACCCAGCCCGTGGCCACCTTGCGGTAGGAGGAGGTGGCTCCGTCCCAGAAGGCCGAGGCGGTCGGGTCGGCCCGCAGCCGGGCCTCGTAGGCATCGGGCCACGTCGCGTGGTCGTTCTCGTAGGAGTAGATGCCCGAGCGGTCCTCGCGCCGCTGGGCGAAGGCTGCGAGGCTCGCGGGATGCATGCGGCCGAGCCCGGTCAGCTCCTCCACAGCCCTGATGTCCTGCCAGCCGCCGCGGACAGCGCGTGGGTGCGCGATGATCGGTGCGTGACCGACCGACTCCTCCTCGCTGCCCGCAACAACGCCGTCTGGTGCGACACCGTGTGCCGCACCCACGGGCTGGCCGGCATCCTCGACGAGCTGGCCTGGACGTCACCGCGCCGAACGCCCCCCTACTACCCCGACGCCGTGACGCTGTCCCCCGAGGTGGGCGAGTACGACATCCTCAGCCGGATCGACCCGAGCGACGGCGCGTCGGTGAAGGACAGCTGGTCCCGGCTCGACCTCACGAGCGAGGACTTCGCCCGCCTCGTCGTCGGCGAGTGGCTGTGGTGGGAGGCCCACGAGCCGACACCTCGTCCGCGGGAGACGTTGCAGTGGCGCCGCGTCACCACTCCGGACGAGATGAAGTCCTGGAGCCGGGCCTGGTCCGCCGACCCGGAGGACGCCGGGATTCTCGGATCCGACCTGCTCGCGGAGCCCGACGTGCACGTGCTCGCAGCGGGCACGAGCGACACCGGCATCGCCGCGGGCTGCATCGTCAACGTGACGGACGGCGTCGCCGGTCTGAGCAACACCTTCGCGGCGCAGGCCGACCAGGAGCGGACCTGGCACGAGGCCGTTGCCGCGGCCCGCCTCCTCGTCGGTGACATGCCGCTCGCCAGCTGGGACGCCGGTGCCGGAGTCGAGGCCGCGGTCGCGACCGGGGCGGAACGCCTCGGCCCGCTCACCGTCTGGATCAGCTGAGTCAGCCGCCGCTGACGGACAGCTCGGCCTCGGCGATCACTCGACGATGCTCCTCGGAGAGCTCGCGGGAGTCGAGCCACCCCTCCGGCAGGACGACGTGCCGTGAGGACCCGGCCCGTCCGCGCTGCCCCTCGGCGGCCTCCCCCGGCCAGGCCGCGTCGCGGTCGAGGGTCGCGAGCAGGCGGTCGAGCGAGTCGATGGAGTCGACCAGGGCCAGGGAGTTGCGCAGCGTCGAGCCGGCCGGGAAGCCCTTGAGATACCAGGCGATGTGCTTGCGGATGTCGCGACAGGCGCGCTCCTCGTCGCCGTAGAAGTCGGTGAGATACAGGGTGTGCGTGCGCAGCGTGTCGGCGACCTCGCCCAGCGTCGGGGTGACCCGGGCCGAGGACCCCGCGAACGCCGCCGCGAGGTCGGTGAAGAGCCACGGCCGACCGAGACACCCCCGGCCGACGACGACCCCGTCGACGCCGGTCTCCTCGACCATGCGCAGCGCGTCCTCGGCCGACCAGATGTCGCCGTTGCCGAGGACGGGAATCGAGGTCACCGTCTCCTTGAGCAGCTTGATGGCGGACCAGTCAGCCGTGCCCGAGTAGGCCTGGGCTGCCGTCCGGCCGTGCAGCGCAACCGCCGCCACGCCCTCCTCCTCGGCCGCCAGGCCCGCCTCGAGGTAGGTGAGGTGCTCGTCGTCGATCCCCTTGCGCATCTTGACCGTGACCGGGATGTCGCGCTTGGCGCCCTCCTCGACGACCGCCCCGACGATGGCGCGGAACAGGTCCCGCTTCCAGGGCAGGGCCGAGCCGCCGCCCTTGCGCGTCACCTTGGGCACCGGGCAGCCGAAGTTGAGGTCGATGTGGTCGGCGCGGTCCTCCTGCACGAGGATGCGGGCTGCGGCACGGGCCGTCGCGGGATCGACGCTGTAGAGCTGGATCGACCGCGGGTTCTCCTCGGGGTCGTGCTCGATCAGCCGCATCGTCTCGGCGTTGCGCTCGACCAGGGCCCGGGTCGTGATCATCTCGCTGACGTAGAGGCTCGACGCGCCGCTCGCGCCGCCGCTCGCCGCGCCCTCGTTGCCGTACTCCCGGCACAGCCGGCGGAACGCCCGGTTGGTGATGCCGGCCATGGGCGCGAGGACGACCGGCGACTCGATGACGTGGCGGCCGATGCGCAGCGGCGGCAGCACGGGCCGCGCGGTCACACCAGCCGTCACGACAGGGGTCGCGTCAAGGCCGGTCCCGGAGGTCGTCACATCGCTCACGGGACCTGATTGTCCCAAGTCAGCGCTCATCCACCGAATCGGCGAAATGCAGCAGGGCGTCGGCGAACGCCCGTGGCTGGTCGAGGTTCGCGAGGTGACTGGCCCGGGGGACGACCTCGACCCGCACGCTCGGCAACCCCCACAGGAAGCGCTTCGTGCCGAGCCGCATCTGGTCGTACTGGCCGTTGAGCACGAGCACCGGGCAGGCCATGTCCGACAACATGGCCGGCCGGCAGTCTCGCATCACCTCGCGCCAGGCGGTGGCGGTCGGCGCGAAGAAGTACCCACCCGCGATGACCGGCTCGATGAGGTCAGCCGCGTAGAGGCGGCGCAGGACACGGTCGTTGATCCGCGTCATCCGCTCCGCTCCCAACCGGTCCGTCAGTGCTGCCACACCCCGATAGATCGCCGCGCCCGGGCCCACCGGGACGGCACTGCACCCGGCGAGGACCAGGCCGTCGAGACGCGAACCCAGCCCAGCGGCATACGCCATCGCGGCGTAGCCGCCCAGGGAGTGCCCGACGAGCACCACGCGGGACCCGGGAGGTGCGGCGTCGACGGCCTCGTCGATGACCTCCACGCACCGGACGAGCGAGAACTCCTCAGCGGCCCGCGTGCCATGACCCGGCAGGTCCACGAGGCCGACCGTGACGTGGCCCTCGAGGAGGGGCAGCTGCGGCGCCCACTGTGAGCTGGCAAGGCGGGACCCGTGCACGAGGACCAGGTGAACCGCCACGGCGCGAGGATGCCACGATGGGGCGCATGAGTCACCTCGTCACTGCCGCCGAGCTCGCTCACGAGATCGAGGACGTCGTCGTGATCGACGTTCGGTGGACGCTGATCACAGCAGGTCAGGACCAGCCGGGCCCTGCAGAGTATGCGGCCGGGCACGTCCCCGGCGCCTTCTTCGTGGACCTCGACACCGAGCTCGCAGCCCCACCCGGCGACGGCGGGCGCCACCCACTGCCGGACCCAGCGGTCGTCGAGGCCGCACTGCGCCGGTGCGGGGTCAGCGAGGGCACACGCGTCATCGTCCACGACGGCAAGGAGTCCTACGCCGCGGCCCGCGCCTGGTGGGTGTTCCGGTGGGTCGGCCTCGAGGACGTGCGCGTCCTCGACGGCGGCTTCGCCGCGTGGGAGCGGGCCGGCCTGCCCGTGAGCACCGAGGTCCCCGAGCCCCGCCACGGGACCTTCGTGGCCCGCCCGGGCTCGATGCCGACCGTCGACGCCTCCGGAGCAGCCGAGCTGGCGCGGACCGGTCTGCTGCTCGACGCCCGGGCCGCCGAGCGCTACGCCGGCGAGCAGGAGCCGATCGACCCCGTCGCGGGGCACATCCCCGGAGCGGTCAACCTCCCGACCGCCACCTGGCTCACCGATGAGGGGACCTTCCGACGCGACCTCGCCGAGCACTGGGCCGGCGTCAACAGCCCGGAGGGCAACAGCGGTGCCCGGCCCGTCGCGGTCTACTGCGGGTCCGGCGTCACGGCCGCCCACGAGGTGCTGGCGCTGAGCGAGATCGGCATCGACGCGTCGCTCTACCCCGGCTCGTGGAGCGAGTGGATCCGCGACCCGGACCGACCGGTCGCCACGGGGTCGGCTCCGGGCTGAGCGACCCTGCTCCTCGATCGTTAGGGTGTGCCCGTGGCTTTGAGTTTCCGGTCCCGCATCGAGCACGCGTCGGCACCCTGGGCGGAGCGGCTGAACGCCGTGCCACGCCCGGTCAGCCTGGGCGTCCTCGTCGTCCTCCTCGCCGTGGGCATTCTCGCCCCCTCGCCCTGGAGCGGCATCGCCTTCCTCGTGGTGGCGGCCTTCGTGTCGTGGCTGCTCTTCCTGACCTGGCAGCGGCTCAACCCGCCCGAGCGGCTGTTCCGCATCGCGGTGCTGACGCTCGTCGTGGCGCTTGCCGTCGTCGAGCTCGCCCCGAGCTGAGCCGCGGTCTGAGCCCCGCTCTGAGCCGCGGTCTGAGGAGCCGACCCGGGTGAGCGGCTGCTGAGGCGCGCCGGCCAGCCCAGCGGCGTACGACGTCGCCTTTTTGACAACGATTCTCATTTCGAGAATGATTCTCAGCATGAACCGACGCCTCGCCACGGTGGCCGCTGCCACCGCCCTCACGCTGACCGCCGCCGCGTGCTCCTCCAGTGAGGCCCCCGGGGGAAGCGCGAGCGGCGCCGCCGGTGGGAAGACGAGCGTCGTCACGAGCTTCTACCCGATCCAGTTCGCCACCGAGCAGATCGCCGGCGACGCCATCGACGTCACCGTCCTGACGAAGCCCGGTGCCGAGCCGCACGACCTCGAGATCGGAGCGCAGGACCTCGCCCGGCTCACCGACAGCGCCCTCGTCATCTACTCCAAGGGCTTCCAGCCGGCCGTCGACGATGCCGTCGAGCAGGTCGACGGCAAGCACGTCCTCGACGTCTCGGGCGCCGCCAAGCTGACGCTCACCGCAGCCGAGGAGCAGGGTCACGCGGGTGAGAGCGAGGCAGCGCACGAGGAGCACGCCGGCGGCACGGACCCACACTTCTGGCTCGACCCGGAGCGCTACGCGTCGGTCGCCGACGCCATCGCAGCCCGGCTCGCAGAGCTCGATCCCGAGCAGGCCGCGACCTACCAGCGGAACGCCGCCGCCTTCGTCGACAAGCTGACCGCCCTCGACGAGGAGTTCACCTCCACCCTCAAGTCCTGCTCCATCAAGGAGCTCGTCACGAGCCACGCCGCCTTCACCTACCTCGCCGACCGCTACGGCTTCGAGCAGCACGGCATCGCCGGCGTCTCCCCCGAGGCCGAGCCCAGCGCCGCCGGCCTCGCCGAGATCACCGCGTTGGTCAAGCAGCACGGCGTCACGACGATCTACCAGGAGACGCTCGTCGAGCCGCACTTCGCCGAGACGGTCGCAGGGTCGTCCGGTGCGAAGGTCGCCACGCTCGACCCGCTCGAGGGGATCACCGACGCCTCGGCCGGCAGCGACTACTTCGAGGTGATGCGCAGCAACCTCGACGTGCTCAAGGAAGGGCAGGGCTGCTCATGAGCGCGATCATCGAGCTGACCGACGCAGCGTTCGGCTACGGGCGCAGCCCGGTCCTCACCGACGCGAACCTCACCATCGAGCAGGGCGAGGTCGTGGCCGTCCTCGGCCCCAACGGCGCCGGCAAGACGACGCTGATGAAGGGGATCCTCGGCCTCAACCACCGCCTCGGCGGGAGTGTCACACTCTTCGGGACCCCCGCGGACGAGTTCCGCGACCGCGCCCGGATCGGCTACGTGCCGCAGCGACACACCCTCTCCGCCTCGGTCCGCGCCACGGCCGAGGAGATCGTCGAGTCCGGACGGCTCCCGCGTCTCGGCTGGCTCGGGCGGCTCCGCGCGACCGACCGTCAGATCGTCTGCCGCTCCCTCGACCTCGTCGGCCTCGCCGACCGGTCGGGCACCGAGGTGAGCACCCTCTCGGGCGGCCAGCAGCGACGCGTCCTCATCGCCCGCGCCCTCGCCGGCCAGCCCGACGTGCTGATCATGGACGAGCCCACGGCGGGCGTCGACGCAGCAAGCCAGCACGTGCTGGCGGAGGTCCTGGGTCGCCTCGTCGAGCGCGGCGTCACCATGGTCATCGTCACCCACGAGCTGGGGGCCCTCGAGAGCCTGCTGAGCCGGATCCTCGTCGTCGACCGGGGCCGCATCGTCTTCGACGGCGACCCAGCCGGTTACGAGGCCAAGCGCCGCACGGTTCACCACGAGCACGACAGCCACCACCACGACCTCGAGCTCGCGCCTCCCCCGGGCGCCGTCGTCTCCGGGCCGCTGGACCCCTTCGGCCCGCGGGGAGGCGCGCTGTGAGCGAGATCCTGTCGATCGACTTCATGCAACGAGCTCTCATCGCCGCCGTTCTCGTCGGCGCCGTCGCACCGATGGTGGGGATCTTCGTCGTCCAGCGCCGGATGTCCCTCATCGGTGACGGCATGGGACACGTGGCGCTCGCCGGTGTCGCCATCGGAGTCCTCATGGACCAGAGCCCGGTGCTCACCGCGCTCGTCGCTGCGGTCGTGGCCGCGGTCGTCATCGAGGTGCTCCGCGCGCGGGGGCGGACCAGCGGTGACCAGGCGCTCGCCATCATCTTCTACGGCGGGATCGCCGCCGGCGTCGTCATCATCAGCAAGGCCCCCGACGGCACACCAGCCAACCTGATGAAGTACCTCTTCGGCTCGATCCTCACCGTCCGCGAGGACGATCTCGTCATCTTCGCCGTCCTCGCCGTCATCATCGCCGTGACCACGTGGGTGCTCCGGCCCCGGCTCTTCACCGTCGCCAACGACGAGGAGTACGCCCGGGCCGTCGGAATGCCCGTGCTGGCCCTCAACATCGTCCTCGCCGTCCTGACCGCGACGACGGTCGTCATCGCGATGCGCATCGTCGGGCTCCTGCTCATCAGCGCGCTCATGATCGTGCCCAACGCCGCCGCGCAGCTCGTCGCCCGCAGCTTCAGCTCGGGGGTCCGCTGGGCCGTCGCCCTGGGGCTCGTCTCGGCCGTGGGCGGGGTCGTTGCCTCGTATCCCCTCAACACGCCGTCCGGCGGCACGATCGTGCTCGTCGCCATCGGTCTCTTCGTCGTCATCGCCATCACGACGAGCATCACGGCCTACCTCCGTGGCGCCCGCCACGACGTGGCCGAAGGGCACGACCACGAGCACGGCCCCAGCTGCGGCCACCCAGCCGTGCCGCACGAGGACCACGTCGACTACGTTCACGACGGCCACCTGCACGCACCGCACCACGGACACTACGACGAGCACGGCGAGGTGGCCCCCGACGACACCACGACAACCGACCCCACGACGACCGACCCCACGACGACTGACCCCAGGACGACCGACCCCACGACGACCGACCCCACGACGACCGAGGAGGTTGCCCCGTGACGACCACCCCGCGCAGGCCGACCCGCCAGCAGGCCGCCGTGGCAGAGCTGCTCGAGAGGTGCAACGACTTCACCTCCGCCCAGACCGTGCACGCCCGGCTCCGCGAGGCTGGTGAAGGCGTCGGCCTCGCGACCGTCTACCGCGCGCTCCAGGCCATGGTCGAGGCCGGGACCGTCGACGTCCTGCGCACCGACGAGGGCGAGGCCGTCTACCGCGCCTGTTCGACGCATCACCACCACCACCTCGTCTGCCGAGCCTGCGGGCGGACGGTCGAGGTCGAGGGGCCGGCCGTCGAGGCGTGGACCGACCGGATCGCCGCCGAGCACGGCTTCTCCGACGTGACCCACACGCTCGAGATCTTCGGCACCTGCGGCGACTGCGCGCCCTGACCACGTCACCGAGCTCACGGCCGCTGGGACCGAGCCCAGCGGCATACGGCATCGGCCGACCGGCTGGCTGGCCTGCTGGCCTCAGCGGGAGGTGGGCTGGTCCACGGCGCCACCGTAGCGCCGGTCCCGGGCGACGTACTCCTCGATGGCCGCCCACAGGTCGCGGCGGTCGTAGTCGGGCCACAGCCGATTCTGGAAGACCATCTCGGCGTAGGCCGACTGCCACAGCAGGAAGTTGCTCGTCCGCTGCTCACCGGAGGACCGGACGAAGAGGTCGACGTCCGGCATCGTCGGCTCGTCGAGGTAGCGCTTCACCGTCCGCTCGTCGATCGAGCTCGGCCGCAGCCGCCCCGCCCTGGCGTCCTCCGCGATCCGCTGGACGGCGTCGGCGATCTCGGCCCGGCCGCCGTAGTTGACGCAGAAGTAGAGCGTGAGACCGGTGTTGTCCTTGGTCAGCTCCTGCGCGATCTCGAGCTCCTTGATGACCGAGCGCCAGAGACGCGGCGCCCGGCCGACCCAGCGCATCCGCACGCCCCACTCGTGCAGCTGGTCGCGGCGACGCCGGATGACGTCACGGTTGAAGCCCATCAGGAAGCGCACCTCGTCCGGCGAGCGCCGCCAGTTCTCCGTCGAGAAGGCGTAGGCGGACAGATGCGTCACGCCGACCTCGATCGCTCCGGCGACGACGTCCAGCAGGGACGCCTCGCCCGCCTCGTGCCCCTTGGTCCTGGGCAGTCCGCGCGCGTTGGCCCAGCGGCCGTTGCCGTCCATGACGATCGCGACGTGCTTCGGCAGGGCCTCCGCCGGAATCGCGGGGGGCCGCGCACCGGAGGGGTGCGGGAAGGGCTGGATCATGGCTCTCCGGTCGATCGGTGATCTGTCGGCTCAGGCTCGCTCGACGAGGCGCAACGATCTCACACCACGCTCGAGGTGCCACTGGAGGAAGGCTGCGACGAGGCCGCTGCCCTGCCGGCGGTGGCGTTCGTCGCTGGCGTCGGCGAGGTCCCAGTCACCGGAGAGGAGCGCCGCCAGCAGCGCGAACGTCTCGGGGGCCGGGGCGCTCGACCCGGGCGGCCGGCACAGCGGACAGACGGCGCCGCCGGACTGCACGTTGAACGCCCGGTGGGGACCGTCCGCCCCGCAGCGGGCACAGTCGTGGAAGCTCGGCGCCCACCCGGCGACCGCGAGGGAGCGCAGCAGGAAGGCGTCGAGGACGAGGGACGGGTCGTGGCCACGCTCGGAGAGCGCCCGCAGGGCTCCGGCGAGCAGGAGGTACTGCTGCGTCTGCGGCTCGTGCTCCTCGCTCAGCTGGATCGCGGTCTCGAGCATGGCGGAGGCCGCGGTCCAAGCGGCGTAGTCGCGGGAGATCGCGTCGCCGTAGGAGGCGAGCGTCTCGACCTGGGTGACGGTGTCGAGGTTGCGACCCTCGTAGCACTGCACGTCGATGACCATGCCCGGCTCGAGCCGCGAGCCGAACCGTGACTTCGTGCGGCGCACGCCCTTGGCGACGGCCCTGACGCGGCCGCGGGTGCGGGTGAGCATCGTGATGATGCGGTCGGCCTCACCCAGTTTGTGGGTGCGCAGGACGATCGCCTCGTCACGGTAGAGGGGCATGGGGTCATTGTCTCGCGTGCGCGTCCGCTGTCGAAGCAGCCCCGCCGCACGGCCGACAAGTTGGCTCGCATCGAACACTCGTTCGACCGGATGGGTTACAGTGACTCGATGGACCTGATGCTCCAGGGCTCGCTGCTCGACCTCGCCGAGGAGATGGCGCTCGGTGAGGTGGGCGCCGACCTGCATCGCACCGAGCTCGGCGCCGGGGCCTGGGTCGATGTCCGGCCCGGCTGGCTCTCGGCGGGCGACGAGCTCTTCGCGGAGCTGGTGCGCTCGGTGCCGTGGCGGGCCGAGCGTCGCAAGATGTACGACTCGGTGGTCGACGTGCCGCGTCTCACGAAGTTCTACGCGGCGGGCGAGCGACTCCCCCATCCGATCCTCGACGCGGCGCGGCTGGCTCTCAGCGTCCACTACGCGCCCGAGCTCGGGGAGCCGTTCGTGACGGCGGGCCTGTGCCTCTACCGCGACGGGCGCGACAGCGTCGCCTGGCACGGCGACCGGATCGGCCGCTCCAACGACGTCGACACCATGGTCGCGATCCTGTCGCTCGGCTCCCCGCGGACGCTGGCGCTCCGGCCCCGGGACGGCGGTGGCCTGCCCGGCTCACGGCACAAGTCCTTGCGTTTGCCGCTCGCGCATGGTGACCTCGTCGTCATGGGCGGATCGTGCCAGCGGACGTGGGACCACGCCATCCCCAAGACGTCCGAGCCGGTCGGACCCCGCGTCTCCGTGCAGTTCCGTGTCGCCGGTGTCCGATAGGAGTCTTCCGTATGCCGCTGAGCTCGCTCCCAGCCCCAGGCGCGGCCCCTGCCCTCCCCTACCTCGACCACCTGAGGGAGGAGTCGGCCCGGTTCCGTGACCTGCTTGCGGGGGCCGGCGGGTCCGAGCCGGTCCCGAGCTGTCCCGAGTGGGACGCGGACGACCTCCTGTGGCACGTGGCGGAGGTGCAGTGGTTCTGGGGCGAGATCGCCGAGCGCGGCCTGACCCGGGAGGACGAGGTCCAGGGTCTCGACACCGTTCGCGTTGAGCGGCCGGTGGACCGGGCGGGGCTGCTGGACCACTTCGACCGGTCGAGCGAGCGGCTCCAGCGAGCGCTTGCTTCACGCCCTCCGGAGACGGAGCTGTGGATGTGGCACACGGACCACACGGCTGGCTACATCGGCCGGCGACAGGCGCACGAGGCTCTCATCCACCGCGTCGACGCGGAGCTCGCGGTCGGCGCCG
>NZ_JAPFQL010000045.1 GCF_028446585.1 Intrasporangium calvum | reverse complement strand
GGGCCCCGCTGGTGACCCAGCTCAGGGTTGCGTCAGCGCTGGCCCTTGCCGTGCTGCCCCGGGGTCAGGTCCAGCCCGACGATCACGGGGTCGTGATCCGAGTTGCGGAACTGGTCGGCGTCGTAGAGGTAGCCGATCTGCGCCGCGGTCTTGAAGTTGGTGTTGTAGTCCAGCACCGACGGCTCATCCGCGTTGACGTGCCACTCGGCCACCCCGGTGACCTGTCGCTCCAGGCTGGCCGTGGCCAGGGCGTGGTCGAGGTAGCCCCACTGGCCGTCGAAGACGTACGAATACGCCTTGTCCCCGCCGAACTTCTTGACGAGGTTGGTGTATCCGGCGTCGCGAAGCGCGGTGATCGGGTCCTCCATGGCGTAGGAGTTGAGGTCGCCCAGGATCAGGACGTCCTTCTCGCTCGTGGCCGTCGGGTCGGTGGCCAGCCAGTCGGCGAGCAGGCCCGCGGAGGTGAGCCGGACGTCGTTGCAGTTGCCCTGCCCGTCGTTCGCTGCCGGCTGGTCGCAGGGGCTGCCCTTGGACTTCAGATGGTTGACCACCGCGACGAAGCTGCCACCGGTGCTCTTCTCGACGAAGGCCTGGGCGAGGGCGGGACGGTTCCGCTCACCGCTGTCGCCTCCCGTGACGAACGCCCGCGTGTTGAGCACCGCGGTGTCGCCCATCGGGACCACGAGGTCGCGCTGGTAGATCGCGCCCACCTTGATCGCATCGGTGCCGAGCGCGTTGGTCTGGCCGGTCCGCTCGTCGACGTCGACGAAGCCCCAGGTGCCGGGCGCGGTCGCCTCGTTGAGCCGGTTCACCAGGTCGGCCAGGGCGCTGTCCGGACCGTAGCCGTCGTTCTCGATCTCGACGACGCCGACGACCGCTGCGTCCATCCCGACGATCGCCGCGACGGTCTTGGCGGCCTGGCGCTCGAACTCGAGCACGTCGTCGGCACCGCGGCAGTCCATCGCGGCACCGCCGACCCCACCCGTGCAGTTGTCCACCCGGTCCGGGATGCCGTCGAAGGTGTTGAAGTAGTTGAGCACGTTCATCCCGGCGACCCGGATGCGTCCGCCCACCTCGGGGACCATCGCGGGGCGCTCGTTGACGGCCTCGAACCGGGCCACCCCACCAAGTGCGTTGACCGGGCGCAGCCGGTAGGCGTTGCCACTGGCGCTGTTGCCGGCCCACGTGTAGGTGAGGACACCTGTGGCGCCGGTGACGGTGTCGCCGCCGCGCAGCGTGTTCGTCGCCGTCAACGGCTCGCCGCCCCGGCCGAAGACGATCGGGTCCGGGTTCTGCGACTGCGACGCGTCGTCGATGATCAGCCTGCGGTTGTTGTTGGCGGCCTGGAGCACGAGCGCCCCGTCGCCGGGTGCGACGACGTTGGTCGGCTGTGGGAGCCGCCCGCCGGACGAGACGACGACCTGGCCGAACCGGCCGAGCTGGAAGTGCTCGGTGACCGTCATCGGCTGGGGAACCGTCACGAGCATGCCCTCGTAGCGCTCGAGGAAGGTCGGGCCGGTCACTGGGAAGCTGACGGCAGTCGGCTCGACAGAGGCGCCCGTGGCGCAGACCACGATGGATGTCGTGTTGGACAGCTGCGTCTGGTCCCGGTAGTCGCTGGCGGACCCCACGACGCGCACGTGGTCGCCGAGGGACACCGTGTCGGCGCCACCATCGAAGACGAAGATGGCGTCGGACGTCGCTGTGTTGCCGTCGCCAGCCGGGTCCTGCAGGTAGAAGCCGCGGATCTGAGGGGACGATCCGCCCTCATGGTCGCCGACGACGACACCTTCTGTTGCCACCAGCCCGGTGATGGCTGCAGTGGGCCCCTCCCCCTGGATCGCGGGGATCGTGGTGAAGGGCTCGCCGCAGTCCGGCGACGTGGGCGGCGGCGGGGGCGGGGCGTCCAGCGAGTGGCTGCCGAGCCCGCCGACGGTGTCACTGGCGAACCCATCCCACTCGATCGACGGGTCGAAGGCGTCGGCGGCGTTCGAGTCGCCGGCCGTCACGGTGTACTTCCGGCGCAGCGTGTTGTTCTCCGTCGACGCGTCGCCGGAACCCCACTGGTAGCCGGGGTCCACGCCGGCCTGGCCGATGCTGTCGATGACGGTGGTGCCCTTGCGCAGGACCACGGCGTCGTCGCCGTTGAACCAGCTGGAGCTGTTCGTCTGGTCGGCCTCGGCGAGGACTGCTGCCGTCGCGGAGCCGTGCGCGAGGACGAAGACGTCACCGTCGGCGACGGTCCCCGTGAGGTTGATCGTCAGGCCGGCGGAGGCGCTGCCGTTGAAGAACACCTGCACGTCGTAGGCGCCGGTCCCGAGATCGATCGGAGCACCGGTGCCGTTGTAGATCTCGAGCGCCTTGTTGTTGCTCGAGCCCTCGATGTACTCACTGATGAACAGTTCCCCCGGTGCCGCCACAGCGTTGGGCGCACCGACCAAGGGCATCAGCCCGACCCCCAGAACCACTGCGGATCCCGCTGCGACTCGGCGTCGGAGATGACGTGTGAGCTGCATTTCTTCCCCTCTCGACGGGCAGGACGTTGCCCGGATTCAGCGACCCTAGTCCTGCCATCCCACGGTGCGGCGGCGAAGGCGCGGCAAACTTCAGGGGCCCGGGGCGTGACCGCCACCGAAACCACCGGCGGAGAGTCCCGCCCACTCGGAAAGGGTCCGCCTCGTCTGGAAGCGGCGTCGCGTCCCGTCGATCGGGTCGTCGAACTCGAGCACTGCAGAGAGCAGCTGGAGCGGCTCGGAGAAGTCGCCGTCCGGGACGTCGCGTTCGACGGGATAGAGCGGGTCGCCGAGGATGGGAATGCCCAATCCCCAGAGCTGGCAGCGCAGCTGGTGCGTCCGCCCGGTCCGCGGCGTCAGCCGGTAGAGCCCGAGACCGTCGGCCTCGGCGACCAGCTCGATCAGGGTCTCGGCGTTCGGCTCGCGTCCGGGCAGCTCCCGCGCCTGATGCCTGCCGTGCTCCTTGACGACGTGCGTGCGGCGCACCAGTGGCAGCGCCAGGTCGGGACGGACCGGCGCGACCGCGAGGTACTCCTTGTGCACGCGCCCGTCGGCGAAGACACCCTGATAGGCACCGCGCCACTGCTGCTCCGTCGTGAACATCAGGACGCCGGCGGTCGGTCGGTCGAGCCGGTGGGCCGGGGTCAGCCGGTCGAGCCCGGTCAGGACGCGCGTGCGCGCGAGCGCCGACTGCACGACGTGCCGCCCGCGCGGCATCGTCGACATGAAGTGCGGCTTGTCGATGACGACGAGGCGCTCGTCCCGGTGCAGGATCTCGATCTCGAAGGGGACCTCGACCTCGACGGGAAGGTCCCGGTGGGTCCAGCAGACCGACCGTGGCACGAACGGCGCATCCGCGGGCACCGGCTGTCCGGACGCGTCGACGAACTCGCCGGCCGCGAGCTTGCGGTCCACCTCGGCTGCCGTCAGGCCCGTGAGCCGCTCGACGAGGTGGTCGCGCAGGGTCTCCCACGGGCCGTCCTGCGGCATCCGGATGCGTTGGGCATCGACGCCGTGCCGAGGCGGCAGCGGCGACGGCGGGATGGCGCCGCGGGCCACCTACGGCTCCGTGACGCGCAGCTCCACCGCGCGTCCGAGGAACTGGCCGTATGCCGCTGAGCTGGCTTCCAGCCCACGCCGCGCTGTCGTGGTGAGCGGGCTGAAGGGCGAGACCTCGACACGGACGCCGCTCGCGCTCTCCTGCCGCTTCCACGTGCCGGCGACCTCGCCGTCGATGACGAGGGTCGGCTGGAAGACCATGTTGCGGCCCGGGACGACTCTGGCGAGGTGCTCGTCCGGCAGCGTGAGGTCTCGGGACCGGTAGCCGAGCAGGAACTCGTCCCACTGCGGAAGAAGGTGGACGCCCGTCGGTCCGGCTGCCCGCCGAGGGACGTCGGCATGGGTCAACCAGGTCTCGCCGTCGAGCTCCTCCCGGAGCACGCGGTCGCCAAGCAGGGCCAGGGCCTCGCGGGCGAGGCCGAGCGGGTGCGCGAGCCAGCCGGCGACGTCCTTCTCGGTCACGGGGCCGTGGCCGCGCAGGTAGCGCTCGACGACGGTCGCCAGACCCTCCTCCCGGGTGGGCTCGCGCGACGCGGGGACCCAGGAGTCGATCAGGACGAAGCTCGGCTGCTTGCCGATCATCGGCCCCTGGCAGAGCAGGCCGGTCATGCAGTGGTGGCCGACCAGGTGGTAGGCCCGCTGCCCGGACGGATCGATCCCCGCGGCCTCCAGCAACGCAATGACGTCGGGTCGCCGCACGGGCTCGGTCAGGTGCTCGGCGAAGACGCCTGCGGCGGTGCCGATCTCGCGCTCGGTGATCGACAGCTGCTCGTAGCGTGCCCGGAGCGACCCGATGACCCGGCCCGCCAGCAGCCGGCTCATCCACCGCGCGTCCTCAGCGGGGACGAAGTGGATGGTGCCCCGCATCGGCCAGGTGCGCACGACCTGCCGCTGCTGCACCGCCTGCTCGATCTCCGCCTTGGTCAGTCCAGAGCGGACGCCCAGGGACCAGACCCCACTCAGGTAGTCCTGGGCCTGGAGGGCCCCGAGCTCCCGGGTGACCGACAGGGCGCTCACCGGCGCCGTCGGGGTGCCGAGCGCGGGAGCCAGGCCCAGCGCGGCCATCCGGGCGCGACGCAGCCGCCTGCGATCTGCAACCTTCACGACGGCACCGAGCCCAGCAGCATACGGACTGCTCTCAGCCGAGGACGGCGGCGCCGAACTGCGCCTTGAGGTCGCCGAAGAGGGCGGACGTCGCGTTGACCCGCAGCGAGTCGTCGAGCGTCATCAGCACCGAACGCCCGGGCTGGGTCAGCTTCACCTGGACCTCGGTCGCACCGGGATGCTCACGGAGGATCTCGCGCAGCCGCTCGGCGCGCGCCGCCGTCACCTGGCCGAGCGGGAGGGTCAGGACGACCGGGCCGCGGGGGCCCTCCTTGATGTCGGGGATGGTCAGCTCCTGCGCGAAGATCGAGATGGAGTCGTCCCGAGCGCTGATCCGCCCCTTGACCGCGCAGACGGTGTCCTGGGCGAGCATCGTCGAGTAGGTCAGGTAGGCAGAGGGGAAGAAGAGGCACTCGATCGCACCGTCGAGGTCCTCGACCGTCGCGATGGCCCAGAGATCACCCTTCTTGGTCCGCTTCAGCTGGAGGCTGGTGATCAGACCGGCGACCGTGACCGGTGTGCCGTCCGGCTTCGGGTCGTCGCCCGTGAGGGACGCGATCGAGGTGTCGGCGTGCGTCTGGAGGATGTGCTCGATGCCGAAGAGCGGGTGGTCCGACACGTAGAGGCCGAGCATCTCGCGCTCGAAGGACAAGAGGGTCGCCTTGTCCCACTCGAGCGTCGGCACCGCGGGGAGGCCGTCGAAGGCGCCCGCTCCCCCGGCCCCCGCCGAGTCGTCGTCCATGCCGAACGAGCCGAAGAGGCTGTCCTGGCCGATGGCCTCCTGCTTCTTCACCTCGACGAGCGCGTCGACGTAGCGCTCGTGCACCTCGACCATGCCCCGCCGGCTCTCGCCGAGCGAGTCGAAGGCGCCCGCCTTGATCAGCGACTCGATGGTCCGCTTGTTGCACACCACGGCCGGCACCTTGGACAGGAAGTCCTTGAACGAGCCGAACGCGCCCTTCTCCTCACGCGCCTTGATGATCGCCTCGACCACCGGGACGCCGACGTTGCGGATCGCGGCCATGCCGAACCGGATGTCGGTGCCGACGGCGGCGAAGTTCGCGACCGACTCGTTGACGTCGGGTGGGAGGACCTTGATGCCCATGTGCCGGCACTCGTTGAGGTAGAGCGCCGACTTGTCCTTGTCGTCGCGCACGCTCGTCAGCAGCGCCGCCATGTACTCGGCCGGGTAGTTGGCCTTGAGGTAGGCCGTCCAGTAGGAGACGAGACCGTACGCCGCCGTGTGGGCCTTGTTGAACGCGTAGTCGGAGAAGGGGACGAGGACACCCCAGAGGGCCGCGACCGACGCCTCGTTGAAGCCGTTGGCCTTCATGCCCTCGGAGAAGGGGATGTACTCGGCGTCGAGCACTTCCTTCTTCTTCTTGCCCATCGCGCGACGGAGCAGATCAGCGTTGCCGAGCGTGTAGCCCGCCAGCTTCTGCGCGATCTCCATCACCTGCTCCTGGTAGATCACGAGGCCGTAGGTCATTCCGAGGATCGGATCGAGAGCCTCGACCATCTCGGGCTGGAGCTTGCCCTTGAGCTGCGGGTCGAGGGGGATGACCTCCTGCTTGCCGTTCTTGCGCAGCGCGAAGTTCGTGTGGGCGTTGACGCCCATCGGCCCCGGCCGGTAGAGCGCGAGGGCGGCCGAGATGTCCTCGAAGTTGTCCGGCTGCATGAGCCGGAGCAGGGCGCGCATGCCGCCACCGTCGAGCTGGAAGACGCCCAGCGTGTCGCCACGCCCCAGCAGCGCGTAGGTCGCCGGGTCCGTCATGTCCTTCGACAGGGCGTCGAGGTCGATGTCCTCGTCGCGGTTGGCCTTGATGTTCTCGATCGCGTCGTCGAGGATCGTCAGGTTGCGCAGCCCGAGGAAGTCCATCTTGACCAGCCCGAGCGACTCACAGCTCGGGTAGTCGAACTGCGTGATGACCTGGCCGTCCTGCAGCCGCTTCATGATCGGGATGACGTCGATGAGCGGCTCGCTCGACATGATCACACCGGCGGCGTGCACGCCCCACTGGCGCTTCAGGCCCTCGAGGCCCTTGGCCGTGTCGACGACCTCCTGGAAGTGCCGCTCGGTCTGCACGAGCGCCCGGAAGTCGCCACCCTCGTTGTAGCGCTTGTGCTCGGGGTTGTAGATCTCGGCGAGGGGCACACCCTTGCCCATGACGTCCGGCGGCATCGCCTTGGTCAGCTGCTCCCCGACGCTGAACGGGTGACCCATGACCCGAGCGGCGTCCTTGACGGCCTGCTTGGCCTTGATCGTGCCGTAGGTGACGATCTGGGCGACCCGCTCCGAGCCGTACTTCTCCGTGACGTACTTGATCACCTCACCCCGCCGGCGCTCGTCGAAGTCGACGTCGAAGTCGGGCATCGACATGCGCTCGGGGTTGAGGAACCGCTCGAAGATGAGGCCGTGCGGGATCGGGTCGAGGTCGGTGATGCCCATCGCGTAGGCACACATCGAGCCGGCGCCGGACCCACGCCCCGGACCGACGCGGATCCCGTTGCGCTTGGCCCAGTTGATGAAGTCGGCGACGACGAGGAAGTACCCGGAGTACCCCTTGGAGACGATGACGTCCTCCTCGAAGGCCGCCTGCTTGCGCGCGTAGTCGGGCACGCCCTCGGGGAAGCGGCGCTGGAGGCCCGTCTCGACCTCCTTGATGAACCACGACGTCTCGTCCTCACCATCGGGCACGGGGAAGCGCGGCATGTAGCGACCCTCACCCTCGGTGAAGGAGACCTCGCACCGCTCCGCGATCAGGAGTGTGTTGTCGCACGCCTCCGGCAGCTCGCGCCAGAGGTGGCGCATCTCCTGGGCCGACTTGAGGTAGAAGTCGTCGGCGTCGAACTTGAACCGGTTGGGGTCCATCAGGGTCGAGCCGGACTGGACGCAGAGCAGGGCCGCGTGGGCCTTGGCGTCCTCGGCCCGGGTGTAGTGCAGGTCGTTCGTGGCGACGAGCGGCAGCTTGAGGTCTCGGGCGAGGCGGATGAGGTCGCGCTGCGTCCGCCGCTCGATCTCGAGGCCGTGGTCCATCAGCTCGACGTAGACGTTGTCGGCGCCGAAGATGTCGCGCAGCTCGCCGGCGACCTCGCGCGCCTCGTCGTACATCCCGAAGCGCAGCTTGGTCTGGATCTCGCTCGACGGGCAGCCCGTCGTGACGATGAGCCCCTTGCCGTAGGTCGAGAGCAGCTCCCGGTCGATGCGCGGCCACTTCGTGTAGACCTGGTCGAGGCTCGCGATCGAGCTCATCCGGAAGAGGTTGTGCATCCCTTCGTTGTTCTCGGCGAGCATCGTCATGTGCGTGTAGGCACCGCTGCCCGAGACGTCGTCGCGGCCGCCGTCGCCCCAGCTGACCTTCGTCCGGTCGGTCCGGTGCGTGCCGGGCGTGATGTAGGCCTCGACCCCGATGATCGGCTTGACGCCGGTGCCCTTGGCCTTCTTCCAGAACTCGTAGGCACCGAAGACGTAGCCGTGGTCGGTCGTCGCCAGCGCCGGCATCCCCATCCGGGCCGCCTCCGAGAAGAGGTCCCCGATCCGGGCCGCTCCGTCGAGCATCGAGTACTCCGTGTGCACGTGCAGGTGCACGAAGTTCTGGTCTGGTCTCGGAGCGGATTGGGTCGACATCGGGGTCGAGTCTAGGCCGCTCCGAGGACACTCCTCGGCGTGTCGGCTCGGGTGTCCCCGACCGTGTCGCGGGAGCCGTGCCATGCCCTGCTCCACCCCGTATGCCGCTGGGCTCGCTCCCCCGCCTCCGCTCGCCACCAGCCCTCCCGCGCGTGAGCAGATCGGTGGTCGCGAGTTCAGGGTGGGAACCGGAGTGGCCAGCGCGGTGTACTGGATGAACGACACCACGAACACAGCACGACGAGACACATCACGACGAAGGTCCGGGAGGTCCTGATCGAGGCGGCGGACGGAGTCGTCGACGAGGCGGCGCGCGAGCAGGCGGACGAGGCGGTCCTGGCCCGGGTCCGGGCCGGGGACACGGCCGCGTACGCCGTCCTCGTCAACCGCCATGCCCCGATGGCGAGACGGCTCGCCGTGCTCAGCGGCGCCGGAGCCGACACCGACGACGTGGTGCAGGAGGCTTGCGTGAAGGCGTACCGCTCCTTGCCCCGCTTCCGACCGGGGGGACGCTTCCGGCCCTGGTTGCTGCGCATCGTCGTCAACGAGACTCGTAACCTGCACCGCGGCAACACGCGCCGGGCCGAGCGCGAGCTGCGGATCGTCCGCGAGGAGCTGGCGGCAGCGCCCGGCGGGGACCCTGCCGAGGCCGCTCTCGACCTCGACCGTCGTGCGGCCCTGCTCGTCGCCCTTCGGCACCTGCCCGAGGACCAGCGCGAGGTCGTGACGTGCCGCTACCTGCTCGAGCTGTCCGAGTCCGAGACCGCGACGACCCTGGGCCTGCGGACCGGCACGGTGAAGTCGCGCCTGCACCGAGGTCTGGCCCGCCTGCGAGAGGAGCTGTCCCGTGCGTGACGACACCAGGCGTCCGGGGGCCGAGCACCTCGACCCACTCCAGCGCGAGCTCGTCGACCTCGGCCGCAGCCTCGCCGTGGCGCCGCCTCCGGTCGATCTCGCCGACCTCGTCCTGGCCCGTATCGCCACGGAGGCCGACAACGCGCCCGTGGAGGGCGTGCGCTCTGAGCGCTTCGCCGACGTGGCCTTCCCGTGGCGGCGGGCGGCGCGCCCTCGCCGCCTCGCAGCGGTGATCGCGGCCGTGGGGGTCCTCGTCATCGCGCTCGTGCCGCCGGTCCGGGCGGCGGTGCTCGAGCTCCTGCGGATCGGCGCCGTCACGGTGCGGGAGGTGCCCGCGCCGCCGAGTAGGTCCCCTCTCCCGACCACCGCTCCACCGGCCACCGGTGCCGGGTCGCCCCCGGGGGCGGGCACGGTGGGCCTCAGCTCGCTGGCCGAGGCCGAGGCAGCCACCGGGCTCGACATCAAGGCTCCCGCACTGCTCGGCGAGCCCACCGTCGTCGCGCTCGCTCGGGAAGGCCGAGTCGTCGAGCTGACCTGGGGCGCCGGTGCGGGCACGGTTCGGCTCGACGTGATCGACGGGCGCCTCTCGTTCGGTTACCTCAAGTCGGTGTGGGGTGAGGTCACGCCGACGGACGTCTCCGGGCGGGAGGCGGTCTGGTTCGCCGAGCCCCACCTCATCGAGTGGGTCGACCGGTCCGGCGCCACCGAGTCGAGTGCACCCAGAGTCGCCGGCCCCACGCTCGTGTGGGTGGACCGCGACCCCCACGGCCTCGAGGTGACCTACCGCCTGGAGGGAGCCCCGCGCCTTGCCGAGGCGCTCCGGATCGCCCGCTCGGCACACCCGTCCCGGCCCTAGCCCCACGGGCCCGCCCGGAACCTCACCTCGCGCGGCGGTGTATCGCGGTCGACCCACCAGCCAAGGAGACTCTCATGCGCAGGTTCGCCGTCGTCGTCCTCGCCGCCGTTGCCGCGGTGCTCGCCCTCCCCGTTGGATCCGCCCGGGCCGGAGGGCCCACCTCGGTGTTGGTCGTCAACCACGAGGAGGCCACGGCCGCGGCCGCCGTCACCGGGTCGACGGTCTACGACGCCCTGGTCCGCAGCCTCGACGCGATGAGCCCACCGGCCGGCGAGCAGCGTCCGCCCGCTGACTCCATGGCTGCCTCGCTCCGCCTGACCTGGCTCATCCACGACGTCACACCGTGGCGCGTCGACGGCCTCGTCATCGACGGGCAGGACGTCTGGGTGAGCACGACGATGAGCTCCGGCACCGCCGAGCTGTTCGAGCAGGACGCGGTGTGGCACCGGCCTGCGGACGCGCGCCTGCTCCTCGCGACCCTGACCTCACTCGGGGCCATCGGCGACAGCCCGACATCGGCGCAGCCGACGGTGGGCGGCACGGTCGGGGATGCCGTTGCCCCCGCCGAGGCTCCTGGCGCCGCCCGCCCCGCGGCCCCCGACCCGACCGACGAGGCAACGGTTGGAGCACCTCTGGGATCCGCGGCTCTGCTCGGACTTCTCGTCGGCGTGCTCGGGACCATCGTGGTCGGGAGGCTGGCTCCGCGTGGCCGCTCGTCAGGACACGGGTCCGAGACCACGACGCCGGCGAGACGTCAGGCCGAGGCAGCGACAGCCTGCTCCTCTGACGCTTCCCACCTGGCAACCGACATCGCCCCCGTCGGGTTCTCCGACGACCCGGCAACGCTCCCGCTTCGGGCCCCCACGGGAGCCAGCTGAGCGGCATACCCCCTCGTTCTGGGGCCCTGGAACACTAACCCTCAGGTTGAGGTTGACCCCTCAGAAGGCGGCGACGACGTCCAGCGCCCGCTGCAGGTCCTCCGGGTACTGACTCTCGAAGTGCACGTAGGAGCCGGTCCCGGGATGTTCGAAGCCCAGGCCCACGGCATGCAGCCACTGACGGTCGAGGCCGAGCTTCTTGGCCAGCGTGGGGTCGGCCCCGTAGAGCGGGTCGCCACAGCACGGGTGCTTGATCGCAGCCGTGTGCACCCGGATCTGGTGGGTGCGGCCCGTCTCCAGGTGGATGTCGAGCAGGCTCGCGTGGCGGAACGCCTCGATCACCTCGTAGTGGGTGACCGACGGCTTGCCGCTGCGCATCACCGCGAACTTGTACTCGTGGCCGGGATGCCGGCCGATCGGCGCGTCGATCGTCCCCACGAGCGGGTCGGGCAGCCCCTGCACCAGGGCGTGGTAGTTCTTGTCCACGGCCCGGGTGCGGAAGGCCTGCTTGAGGCGGGAGTAGGCGTACTCGCTCTTGGCGACGACCATCAGGCCGCTCGTGCCGACGTCGAGGCGGCTGACGATACCTTGGCGCTCCGGCGCCCCGGAGGTGGAGATCCGATAGCCCGCGGCCGCCAGGCCACCGACCACGTCCGGACCGCTCCAGCCCACACTCGGGTGCGCGGCCACACCCACGGGCTTGTCCACGACGACGATGTCATCGTCGTCGTGCACGATCCGCATCCCCGGCACCGGCTCGGCCACCACACGCAGGCTGGGACTCTCGTCCGCCGCCGGGAGGGACACCTCGAGCATCGCTCCGGGTGACAGGCGATCGGACTTGGCCACTGCCCTCCCGTCAAGAACGACGAGCCCGGCCCCGGCCAGGTCAGCCGCCTTGGTGCGCGACACGCCGAAGAGGCGCGCCACACCGGCGTCGACCCGCTCCCCCGCCAGGCCGTCCGGCACGAGGACAGTGCGCAGCTCAGCCATCGCTCGACTCACCCCGCTCCGACGCCGACCCGGTCGGCTTGCTCTCCCGGCGTCCGTCGACGCCGATGCCGAGCACGGCCAGCGCGACGATCAGGCCCGCAGCACCGACGATCCAGATGTCCGCCACGTTGCCGATGAACCAGCCGTTGTAGTCGAGGAAGTCGACGACATGGCCCTCTCCACCGCCAGGCGGCCGGACGAACCGGTCGGTCAGGTTGCCGAGGGCGCTCCCGAGGAGCAGCCCGAGCGCGAGAGCCCACGCGCGCGAGCCGAGGTCCTTGGCGACGTAGACGATCGCCAGCAGGACGGCCGCCGCGATGAGCGTCATGACCCACGTGTTGCCGGCTCCGAGAGACAGCGCGGCACCCGGGTTGCCGATCAGGCGCAGCTGGATGAAGTCGCCGATGAACGGTCGGGGCTGCCCGTCGGCCAGCACGTCCAGGGCGACGAGCTTGGTCGCCTGGTCGCTGAGGTAGGCCAGCACCGCCACGACGACGAGCAGCAGGAACAGTCGGCGGCGTCGAGCCCGGCTGGGGCTCTCGCCTCGCTCTTCACCCTCCACAGTGGCTGGGGATGCTCCTCGGTCAGGTGCGGGCAGGCCCGCGGGAAGAGATGGTTCGGACACGGCATCGACGCCCGCGCGGGGCGTCGATGGTGTCTCGCTGGGCGTCAGTGGCGGTCCTGCTTCTGTTGGCATGTCATGCACAGGGTCGCACGAGGACGGGCCTGGAGTCGAAGTTTGCCGATCGGGTTGCCGCAGTTCTCGCAGATGCCGTACGTCCCGGCCTCGAGCTGCTCGAGCGCGTGCTCGGCCTGAGCCAGGCCCGCGCGGGCGTTCGCAGCCAGGGCGATCTCGTGGACCCGCTCGGCGGTCTTGGCCCCGGCGTCAGCCTGGTCGTCGCCCGCGCCGTCGGTCGACGCGCGCAGCAGGTCATCCAGCTCCTGCTCGGCCAGCTGGAGCTCCTGGCGGTGCACCTCGATCTCCTCTAGCAGGATGCCGCGCACCTCCTTGATCTCAGCCTCGCTCCACGGGCTCTCGTCGTCCTTGACCCGAAGCCGATCCGACAGCCCGCGGGCCCGGGCGGCCGTGGTCTTCGTCGCGGTGGACTTCGCCCCAGCAGTGGTGGTGCTCTTCACAGATGCTGCTTTCCTGGTAGAGGTGGTCGTCTTGGCCGGCCTGCCCGTGGAGGACGACGCCTTCGGGGCAGAAGCTGCCGCCTTCTTCGTGGGCGCCGCCTTCTTCGTGGCGGTGGCGGTCTTCTTCGTGGCGGTGGCGGTCTTCTTCGTGGCGGTGGCGGTCTTCTTCGTGGCGGCCGGCTGATGCGTCGACGTCTGGCTGGCAGCGCCCTTCTTGGCCGGCGCCTTCCTGGTCGGCGCCTTCTTGGCCGGCGTTTCCTTCGCGGGTGCCTTCTTCGCTGCGGCCTTCGCCGGCGTGCTGGTGGCGCTCTTGGTGGCAGCGCTCTTGGTGGCAGCGCCCTTGCTCGAACCGGTCTTGCTCGAACCGGTCCTGCTCGGCGCCGCCTGCCGGGCGGGGGCAGCCTTCGTTGCTGGAGCCGTCGCGGCCCGAGTCCGCGGTGACGCCGTCCTGGGTGCTGCCATGGGGTCCTCCGTCCCTGGGGCCATCCACCTTGACAAGTGCCGCTGACAATAGGCGTCCGAGCGTCTGCAGACAAACGTGAAACGCCCAACAGGGCCGAGTGGTTCATCTCCTGAGACCGCTCGGCCCTGGTGGCGGGAACGCCGACGGCCGCCCGCGGGTGGCGGACGGCCGTCGTGAGGTCGAGGTGACTGGAGCAGCGAGCTCCGGGTCAGCCCTGTTGGCTACCGGTGCGGGCGCTGTCCTGGACGCTGCCATCGAGGTCGTGCAGCTGCCCCTCGATGTACGACTTGAGGTTGGTGCGGTAGTTGCGCTCGAAGCCGCGCAGCTCCTCGATCTTGCGGTCGAGGAGGTTCTTCTGCCGCTCGAGATCCTCGAGGACTGCGGCCTTCTTCTGCTGCGCCTCGGCGACCATGCCGGTGGACCGCTCGCGGGCCTCCGTGAGCAGCTCGTCGCGCTTGGCCGTGGCCTCGGCCAGCATCTGGTCTCGCTGGGCCGTCGCCTCGGCGATCATCCGGTCCCGCTGGGCCGTGGCCGTGGCCGTCATCTCGGCAGCCTTGCGGGCCGCCTCGTCGTGCTTGGCCTGACCGGAGGAGACCAGCTCCTCGAACTTGCTCTGACCGGTCGACAGCAGCTCGCGGTGGCGGGCCTCGGCCTCACCGACGAGCTGGCTCCGGCGAGCCTCGCCTGCCGCGACGTGCTCGTCGTGCAGACGCTGGGCCAGCGCAATGACGCCCGCGGCATCGGCGCCGGCGGTGTTGGCCGGGGCGCTCTGCGCCTCGCTGCGCACGGTGGTTGCGCGCTGCTCCGCGAGTCGGGCGGCCTCCTCCGCGACGCGCGTCTGCTCGCGGGCCTTGGACAGCTTCGACTCGGCCTCGGCCACCTGGGAGTTCAAGGAGTTCAGCTTGGCCTGCGCGTCGTTCAGGCTCTTCTCGTCGACCGCGGAACGCGCTGCGGCCTCGGCACGCTCGGCATCCGCCTTCGCGCGCTCGATCCGCTCGCGCGCCGCACGCTCGGCCGCGTCGGCCTCGGCCTTGGCCTTGGCGGCCCGGTCCGATGCTGCCTTGAACGCCCGCTCGGCGTCCTGGATCTTCGCCGTCAACGCGCCCAGCTTGGCGTCGTCACCCGGTCGTGCGACCGGTGGCATCGCCTGGGTCGGCCCGTCGCTGCGCACCGCCGGCTGGTTCTTGCTCGCGCGGCAGTCGTTGAGCTGCTTCAGGTAGTCGTCACGCTGCTCGATGAGCGAACGCATCTCCGCCACGATCTCGTCGAGGAAGTCATCGACGTCCCGCTCCTCATATCCACGTCGGAACTGCGTGGTTTGGAAATGCTTGTTCAGCACCTGCTCCGGCGTAAGCGCCATGTGTCACCTCGATACAGACGTAATGGTCAGGGCCAACTTATCTAACGAACAGGTCACGGCCCAAAGCCACATGATGCCATTCACAGATGTGCATCGGCTCAGGGCGGTCGCCCACGGCGCGGTCCGGTGCTCGGTCACCGCGCATCGGGCCTGCCCCCGGGAGCACGGCTGGCCACCCGCCAGCGGTCAGAACCACTGGGGCAGATTGAGCGCGAAGGACGTCAACAGCATGAGGACGAGGAAGCTCAGGTCGAGTCGCACCCCACCCAACGTCGGCGACGGGATCACCTTGCGCAGCGCTCTGAGGGGCGGGTCGGTCACCGTGTAGACCGCCTCCGCGAGCACGAGGACGAGACCGCTCGGCCGCCACGAGCGCGACAGCACCTGCACCCACTCCAGCACGAAGCGAGCGATGAGGGCGATGAAGAAGGTGAAGACCACCACTCCATAGATGGTCCAGATCACGTCCATGGTGCTCAGTGTCCCTGATGATGCGGCGGTGCCAGAAATCGGGCCCCGCTACCCACGGCAGCAGGGCCCGACGCGAGGCCGATGACGGAAGGTCAGCTCTGGTTGAAGAAACCGCGGGTGGCGGGAGCGGCCGCCTCGGGCTCGTCCGCGGCGATCTCGACGTGGGCCGGCGAGAGGAGGAACACCTTCGAGGTCACCCGCTCGATCGTGCCGTGCAGGCCGAAGACGAGACCGGCGGCGAAGTCGACGAGTCGCTTGGCGTCGGCATCATCCATGTCGCTCAGGTTCATGATGACCGGCACCTGGTCCCGGAACCACTCACCGATGTTCTTCGCCTCGTTGTAGGTCCGAGGGTGGATCGTGGTGATGCGGTTCAGCGGGTGGACATCGGCGTCCCGCACCACGGCAGCGACGGGTCGCTTGGTCGGCAGCGGCGTCACGGCGGCCGTGTGGTCCGACTCCTCCTCGAAGCGGTCGGGGTCGTCGTAGGCGTCGTAGTCCTCGTAGCGATCGTGACGCGGGTCCTCTTCGCTGAGTCCCAGGTACACCATCGTCTTGCGCAGTGCCCCTGCCATGCCAACTCCCAAACGTTCGGATGCGGATGGCTTCGACGTTACAGAAGTGACGGGCGTGTTCCGAGGATTGCGGTTCCGACACGCAGGTGTGTCGCTCCGTGCCGGATGGCCGCCTCCAGGTCGCCGCTCATCCCCGCCGAGACCCAGTCGGCCTCCGGGTGATTGGTCCGCAGGCCGTTCGCGACCTCCAAGAGGGCGCCGAAGGCGCGGTCCGGCTCCACGTCGAGCGGGGCCACGGCCATGACGCCCTTGAGCAGCAGGCCGGGTCGATCGGCCACGGCAGCAGCGAGGTCGGTCACGTCGGCCGGGAGTGCGCCACCTCGGGACACGTCACCGTCGAGGCTGACCTGGATGAGCACCGACAGGCGGTGTCCGCGCTCCAGCGCGCCCGCCTCGAGGCCGGCGAGCAGCTTCTCCCGGTCGACGGAGTGGACGACATCCGCGTAGCGGGCCACGTGCCGCGCCTTGTTGGACTGCAGCCGTCCCACGAAGTGCAGCTCGAGGTCCGAACCGGGCGGCAGTACGGCTCGGACGGCCTCGATCTTCGCACCGGCCTCCTGGTCCTTGTTCTCCCCGATGGCCCGCACGCCGAGCTCGTGGAGGAGGAGGACGTCGCTCGGCGGGAAGTACTTGGTGACGACCACGAGGGTGACCTCGGCCGGGTCGCGGCCGGCCGCCGCACACGCGGCAGTGATCCGCTCACGGACGGCTTCGAGCCCGGCCGACAGCTGGAGCCGGCGTTCCGGAGCCGGTGCCGCCGTCATCTGCTCGCATCCTCATGCATGACGATCACGCCCGCGAAGCGGCCCGTCGTTCCCTCGCGGCGGTAGGAGTACAGGTCCTCGTCCTCTCTGGTGCAGCCCGGCACCCGGTCCACGGTCACGTCGAGCTGGGTCAGCTGCTCGACCACCCCACTCGCCACGTCGATCGCCGGCGTCCCCGACCAGGACGTGGTCACCGAGCTCGGCGCCACGGTTGCGGCCCGCTGCACCAGCTCGGACGGGACCTCGTAGCACCGCCCGCACACCGACGGCCCGACCACAGCACCCAACCGCTGCGCCCCGAGGGATCGCATCTGCTCGACGGCCCGGGGGACGACGCCGCCCAGCATCCCGGGCCGACCGGCGTGCACCACACCGATCACCCCGGCCCGAAGGTCATGGAGCAGGACCGGCACACAGTCGGCGACCAGCACACCCAGGCCGAGCTCGTCGGCTGTCGTGACCATGCCGTCGGCCTCGGGAGCCGGGCCGGGCCACGGACCCGCGACCTGGACGACGTCGGTGCCGTGCACCTGGTTGAGGAAGACGAACCGAGAGCGGGGCAGCCCCAACGCTGCCGCGACCGCCTCGCGGTTCTCCGCCACCACGTCAGGGTCGTCCCCCACGTGACCGCCGAGGTTCAGCCCGAGATAGGGCTCCTGCCCGCGAGCCGCGGCTCGTCCGGTGAAGGCCACCTCGGCCCAGCGGCGCCCATCGGCCCCGCGAATCGTCGATCGCCAGTAGAACACGGCCCCAACCTACCCCGCCGTGCTCCCCGGTCCCCGACTGCTGCCCCACGGCCGGGCGCCTGCCGGACGCGCGATGCGGGACCCGGCACGAGCCGGGCCCCGCATCGCGGTCTCACTTGAGGAAGTCGGGCACGTCGAGGTCGTCGTGGTCCTCGAAGGTCACCTGTCGGGGCGGCTGGGCCGGTCGCGAGGGCTGCTGGGTGGGCAGCTGCTGGGACGGTGGCTGAGCCGGCGAGACGGGCTGGGCGTGGTTGACCGGCTGGCCGACCTGCTGGTGGTGGTGCTGCTGCGCCGGAACCTGAACGGGAGGTTGAACCGGGGCCGGACCCGAGCCCGAGGCGCCGGCCGACGGGGACGGCTGGGCGACCGGCTGGGCGGCAACCGGCTGCGGCGGGAGCGGGTGTGACGACGCCGCGTGCGGCGACGCGGCGGGAGCGTGGTTGTTCTGAGCCGGTGCCGTGGCCGAGCGCTGCCCCATGACCTGGCCGAGCGCTCGGTCGTCCTGACGCTTCGTCGGGCCGCCTCCGTCGAAGCCCGCTGCGATCACCGTGACGCGCACCTCGTCGCCGAGCGCATCGTCGATGACCGCGCCGAAGATGATGTTGGCCTCCGGGTGTGCCGCCTCCTGGACGAGGCGCGCGGCCTCGTTGATCTCGAAGAGGCCGAGGTCGCTGCCACCCTGGATGGAGAGCAGCACGCCGTGGGCGCCGTCGATCGAGGCCTCGAGAAGCGGAGAGCTGATGGCCAGCTCGGCAGCCTGGACGGCGCGGTCCTCGCCGCGCGCGGAGCCGATGCCCATGAGCGCCGACCCGGCTCCCTGCATCACGGACTTGACGTCGGCGAAGTCGAGGTTGATCAGGCCAGGCGTCGTGATGAGGTCGGTGATGCCCTGGACGCCGGAAAGGAGAACCTGGTCCGCCGAGCGGAACGCGTCCATCATCGAGACGCTCCGGTCGCTGATCGACAGCAGCCGGTCGTTGGGGATGACGATCAGCGTGTCCACCTCCTCCCGGAGCGAACCGATGCCCGCCTCGGCCTGGTTGGCCCGTCGGCGGCCCTCGAAGGTGAAGGGCCGGGTGACGACACCGATGGTCAGGGCACCGAGTCCGCGGGCAATCCGCGCCACGACCGGCGCGCCGCCGGTGCCGGTGCCGCCGCCCTCGCCTGCCGTGACGAAGACCATGTCGGCTCCCTTGAGGACCTCCTCGATCTCCTCGGCATGGTCCTCTGCCGCCTTCTTGCCCACCTCCGGGTCAGCGCCGGCGCCGAGGCCACGGGTCAGCTCACGGCCGACGTCGAGCTTGACGTCGGCGTCGCTCATCAGCAGCGCCTGGGCGTCGGTGTTGATCGCGATGAACTCGACACCCTTGAGGCCGACCTCGATCATGCGGTTGATGGCATTGACCCCACCGCCGCCGATGCCGACGACCTTGATGACGGCCAAGTAGTTCTGCGGTGCTGCTGCCACGAGAGTGGGCCTTCCTGGGTGGTGTTGCTGGGTGCTGCATGTTCTGTTCGGTGAGGGTGGCGCTGGTGCCGGCGCGGCTCGAGCCGCATCGGACTAACCTTAAACGTCAACCTAAAGGTTACGGTTTGGTCACGAGCCCGTGCCCCGACGGTATGCCGTGGGACAAGGCGGTTCAACCCACGCCTCGGCGTGTCGCCCAGCCGATTGTCGCGGTGCCCGTCACGGCCCCTGGCGCTGCCTAGAGTCCCTGCCGGGCGCGCCGGGCGGTGGGACCTCAGCGTGTCACGGGCGCCTCGGGGACGCTGACGTCGATGGTCTGCCCCGGTTGCGTGAGCAGGACGGACACCAGCTTCGCCTTGGTCACCGCATCTCCCGGACCGCCCCAGACCACGGTGCGACGACCACTGTCGGAGTCGATCTGGAAGCTGACGCGGTCCGTGCCGGTGAGGCTGACCTCGACCACCTCGGTGCGCAGCTCCCGGCCCAGGGCGGCGAGCGCCTGGAGGACGGCCTTGACGCCGTCCGCGCTGGCTCCGCCGGCGGACGAGACGAGCGGCACCGAGGGGGGCGCCTCGTCGACCTCGCGGAAGGCCACCCCGTCCCGGTCGTACATCTCGACCTGCCCGGACGGCAGGCGGACGCCGAGGACGGCGACCCGCGGGGTGAGCTCGATGACGAGGCTGTGCGGGAGGCTGCGGCTCACCGAGATGCCCACCCACCGACGGTCACGTTCCAACCGGGTCACGGCCGCGTCGGTGTCCACCCGCATGAGCGGGGTGCCGAGCGGCAGGGCGGCGACCTCACGAACCGCCCGTGCCTGGGCGCCGGAGACGCCCTTGACCTCCACACGTTGAGCGAGCAGCAGAGAGGAGAACCAGCCGAGCCAGACGAGGCCCCCAGCCACGGCCCCGATGAGGATGACGACGAGGCCGAGCAACCACGGCCGCCGCCGCGCACGGGCCGCCCGTCGCTCGAAGCGCGCCCGCGCCGAGGACAGGCCCGTGCCGAGCGTGTCCCGGGCACCGGAGCGCTGCAGCAGTCTCATCAGGGTTCCCCACCGAGCAGCCGCAGCACCTCCGGCCCGATCATCGTGACGTCGCCAGCGCCCACGGTGAGCACGAGATCGCCGGGATGTGCCAGCTGGGCGACGACGGCGGGAACCTCTGACCAGGATGGGACGTAGTGGACGTCCGCCTGCGGGTTCGCCGCCGTGACGGCGTCCGCCACGAGCTGGCCGGAGACGCCGGGCACTGGGTCCTCCCGGGCGGCGTAGACGTCCATGACGACGACGACGTCGGCGGGAGACAGGCCGCGCCCGAGCTCCGCAGCGAAGTCGCGCGTGCGGCTGTAGAGATGCGGCTGGAACACGACGATGAGGCGAGCAGGCGGTTCGACCAGCTTGGCGGCGGTCTCGACCACCGCCGTGACCTTCCCGGCGTTGTGGGCGTAGTCGTCGACCACGACCACACCCGAGGCCTCGCCCTTCGGCTCGAACCGACGGCGTGTGCCCGTGAAGGACGCCAGTCCCTGCAACACCTCGACCGGGTCCTGACCCAGTCCGTGGACCGCGGCAGCGTAGGCCGCCGCGGCGTTGAGCGCGTTGTGTCGCCCCGGGATTCCCAGCCTGAGCGAGCGTCCCACTCCCCCGTCGAGCAGGGTTGCGGCGCTGGTCAGCCCGTCCTGGCCGTGGTCACGCAGCATGATGTCGGCGTCATCGGCGAAGCCATAGGTGAGAACCCGGGTCCCCGAGGCCCTGGCCCGATCGGCGAGCGTCCTCGCTCCGGCATCATCGGCACACGTGACGAGCAGTCCGCCCGGCCGGATCGTCTGGACGAACGCGTCGTAGGCCGCCTGGACCGCCGTGAAGTCGCCGTAGAAGTCGAGGTGATCGGGTTGGACGTTCGTCACGACGGCGACCTCGGGACGATAGACGATGAACGACCCGTCACTCTCGTCCGCCTCCACCACGAAGATGTCGTCGCGGCCCTGATGCGCGTTGGTCCCATGGCGCGCCAGCTCGCCACCCACGGCGAACGAGGGGTCGAGCCCACACCCTTGGAGGGCGACGGTGAGGAGCGACGTCGTCGTCGTCTTGCCGTTGGCGCCGGCGACAGCGACCGGACGATGCCCGTGCATCAGGCTGGCGAGACCCTGAGCCCGATGCAGGACACGGGCGCCACGAGCCCGAGCTGCGCGCAGCTCCACGTTGTCGTCTCGGATGGAGGACGACATCACGATCGTCTCGGCGCCCACCTGGTGCGCCTCGTCGAAACCGACCCACACCGTGGCGCCTTCGCTGGTGAGCGCCTTCAGGACGGGGACGTCCTTGGCATCGCTGCCCGACACGGTGATCCCGCGCGCGAGCATGATCCGCGCCACCCCGGACATGCCCGCCCCGCCGATGGCCAGGAAGTGCACGGCACCGAGGTCCTCGGCGGGAGGCACGGTCGCGGAGAAGTCGAATCGCGCTGCGGCAAAGGGGCTCTCGGCCGTGGGTGAAGCGCTCACCGGCCGGACCTCCATGCCTCGTCGACCAGGTCCGCCAAGGCCTCGTCGGCGGCCCGCTCCCCCAGACCCGCAGCCGCCCGTGCCATGGCTCGGAGGCGAGATTCGTCGTGCGCGAGGGGAATCAGGGTTGTCTGCACCCACTCGGGAGTCATCGCGGCATCGTCAACAACGAGCCCGCCTCCGGCGGCCACCACATCGGCCGCGTTGAGTCGCTGTTCGCCGTTGCCGATCGGCAGTGGCACATAGACAGCGGGCAGGCCCACCGCGGTGAGCTCGCAGACGGTGTTGGCGCCAGCGCGCGCCACCACGAGATCAGCTGCGGCGTAAGCCAGCTCCATCCGATCGGCGTAGGGAACGACGACGTACGGGGCACCCGCCTCGGGCAGCTGCGGCGTGAAGTCCTTGTCGAGACCGGTCACGTGCAGGACCTGGATGCCCGCCCGGCTCAGTGCCGTCGCGGACGCGGCGAACGCGTCGTTGATCCGCTTGGCGCCCAAGGAGCCTCCGGTGACGAGCACCGTGGTGCGATCCGGGTCGAGGCCGAAGAAGTCGAGGGCACCACGCCGGCTCGAGTCGCGGTCCAGCTGGGTGATCTCCCGCCGCAGCGGCATCCCGATTCGGCGGGCTCCGGGCAGCCGGGTGGCCGAGAACGTCGTGGCGACGAACGGGGTCCACCGCGACCCCAGGCGGTTGGCGAGCCCGGGACGCGCGTTCTGCTCGTGGATGACGATGGGCACCCGGCGCTTCCGCGCGGCGAGGTAGGCGGGCGTGCTCACGTAACCGCCGAAGCCCACGACGACCTCGGCGCCGGTCTCGTCGATCGCGCGCCCGGCGGCAGCCACGGCCTCCTTGAGCCGCAGGGGCAGCCGCAGCAGGTCGGCGTTGGGGCGACGCGGCAGCGGGACCTTCGGGACGTACTTCAGATCGAGTCCACGAGCCGGCACCAGTCGGGCCTCGAGACCGACCCTGGTGCCCAGAGCGGTCACCTTGACATCGGGATGGCGCCGGACGAGCGCGTCGGCCAGGGCGAGGAGCGGCGACACGTGGCCGGCGCTCCCTCCCCCGGCGAGCAGGACGGAGGTGGGCGAGGACACGGGGATCACCGACTTCTGAGACGAGCTGGACGAGCGGGGAGACGAGAGGGAAGCACGCTGAGGGTGCGCCTGACCACGCTCGGCCGGGCTGCGAGCAGGGCCCGGCAGCCCGGCTCGTTGCGGGCGAAGGCCAGCAGCATGCCGAGGGCGAGCAGGGTCGTGACGAGCGAGGACCCACCGGCCGACACCAGTGGCAGCGGCACGCCCACGACGGGGAACAGGCCGATGACGGAGCCGATGTTGATGGTCGCCTGCCCGATGAGCCACACCATCACCCCGGCCGAGGCGATCCGGACGAAGCGGTCCTGGGTGCGGGTGACGAGCCGGTAGCACCCCCAGGCCAGGAGGCCGAAGAGCACGAGGACCAGGAAGGTCCCGGGGAGGCCGAGCTCCTCACCGATGATGGCGAAGATGAAGTCGTTGTGCGCCTCGGAGAGCCACTTCCACTTCTCCTTGGATCCGCCGAGCCCGACGCCCCACCAGCCGCCGTCGGCCAAGGCGTACATGCCGTGGACGGACTGACCGCACCAGCTGTCCGGGTCCGACTGGCACTCGGGGTCGAGCCAGTTGCTGATCCGGTTCATCCGGTTGCTGCTGGTGGCGACGAGGTAACCGATGCCGGCGACCACGGCCAGCCCACCGGCGACGAAGAGACGCTTCGGGGCCCCGGCGACGAAGAGCACGCCGGTGACGATGAGCCCCATGACGAGCCCCGTGCCGAGGTCCTGACCAGCGAGGGTGAGGGAGAGCACGACCGCGGAGATCGGCAGCACATAGGGAAGGACGGCGTGGAGCCAGTTGCCGGCGAGGCTGCCCTTGTTGGCGAAGATGGTGGCGCCGGTGAGGACGAGAGCGAGCTTGGCGAACTCGGACGGCTGGACCTGCACCGGCCCGAGAGCGAGCCAGTTGCGGTTGCCACCCGAGGTGACCCCGAGCCCGGGGATGAAGACGGCCGCCTGAAGCAGCACCGCCCCCACGAGCGCCGCCCAGGCGATCCGGCGCCACCACCTGATGGGCCAGCGAGCCGCCCAGGCCGCCACCCCGGCGCCGACCACCGCGAAGAGGAGCTGCTTGGCAAACACGGTGTAGGAGGCCTCGTCCGCGAGCAGTGACTCGACGCTCGAGGCGGAGAAGACCATGATCAGGCCGAAGACGACGAGCGTGGCGGTGACACCGAGGAGCAGGTAGTAGGTCGTCAGCGGCGACTCCAGCTTGCCGAAGTGGACGATCGGCTGACCGCCGGAGGAGTCCTTGCCCGGGGTGCGGGCCGAGGCGCGAGCGCGGCTTCGGCCGGTCCCCGCCGATGACTTCGCGCCGGTCTTCGACGCCCCGGCTGACCGGGCACGCGGGCCGCCCCGCTGTGGCGCGGTCAGCGAGCTCACCGGTCTCCCCCGCTCGCCTCCATGTGCCGCCGGACCGCCGCCTCGAAGGCGTCGCCGCGAGCGCCGTAGTTGGTGAACATGTCCATCGACGCCGCGGCCGGGGCGAGCAGGACGACGTCGCCGGGGTGCGCGAGGCGCGCAGCATGGGAGACGACGAGGTCCATGACCCCAGTGTCGGTGTCCGGGAGGTCGACGACCGGGACATCGGGCGCGTGTCGGGCCAGCGCCTCGGCGATCCGGGCCCGGTCGGCGCCGATGAGGATGACCCCGCGGAGCCGGGACGCCACGTCCTCGACGAGGCTGTCGACGTCGGCCCCCTTGAGGAGTCCGCCGGCGATCCAGATCACGCTGTCGAAGGAGGTGAGGGCCGCCGCGGCCGCGTGGGTGTTGGTCGCCTTGGAGTCGTTGACCCACCGGACGCCTCGGACGGTCGCCACCTCGGCGATCCGGTGTCGATCCGGCCGGAAGGCGCGCAGCCCGTCACGGACGGCCAGTGGTCCCACGCCGTAGGCGCGGGCCAGCGCCGCGGCGGCCAAGGCGTTGGCCAGGTAATGCGGGGCGACCGTCGGGCCGTCGCCACGCAGGTCGTCGAGCGTGCAGAGCTCTGCTGCGGATCGTTGGCGCTGCTCGACGAAGGCACGATCGGCGAGCACGTCGTCGACCACGCCGATCATGGAGGGGGCCGGGATGCCGGTCGTGAAGCCGATGGCCCGACAGCCCTCGACGACCTCGGCCTCCATGACGAGCTGCTCGGTCTGGATGTCGGCGACGTTGTAGACGCAGGCCAGGTGCGTGTTGTCGTAGATCTTGCCCTTGGCCCGGAGGTACTCGGCGTAGGAGCCGTGCCAGTCGAGGTGGTCGGGAGCGACGTTGAGGACCGCGGATGCGACGGCGGAGATCGAGCGCTGCCAGTGCAGCTGGAAGCTCGACAGCTCGACGGCGAGCACGTCATAGGGCTGCGGGTGCAGCACGGCTTCGAGGATCGGGGTGCCGACGTTGCCGGCCGACGTCGCGCGCAGCCCGGCAGCCCGCAGGATGGACGCCAGCATGTTGACCGTGGTCGTCTTGCCGTTCGTCCCGGTGACGGTCAGCCACGGGGCTGCGCCCTCGAGGGGGCGCATGCGCCAGGCCAGCTCGACCTCGCCCCACACGGGAAGCCCACGCGTGGCCGCGGCGAGCATGAGCGGGTCGTGCGGCGGGACACCCGGCGAGGTGATGATCAGCTCGGTGCCGTCGGGCGGCTCGACGACGTGCTCCGGACCCAGCCGGACGTCGACCCCGAGGATGTCGAGGATGGTGGCGCGCTCGGTGATCACGTCCGTCGTGTCGCGGGAGACCGCGGTGACCCGGGCGCCACGCTCGGCGAGCGCGTCGGCCGCGGCGAACCCCGAGATGCCGAGGCCGACGACGAGCACCCGCAGACCGGACCAGTCCGCGTCCCGGTGCGTCAGGCCGGACCGGGGCTCGTAGGCAGGATCGAACGTCATTGTGTGCCCACCACCCACTCTGCGTAGAAGATGCCGAGTCCGAAGGCGACGAAGAGACCGGCGATGATCCAGAACCGCACGACGACCGTGACCTCGTGCCATCCCACCATCTCGAAATGATGATGCAAGGGCGCCATGCGCAGCACCCGTTTGCCGGTCGTCTTGAACGAGATGACCTGAGCCATGACCGACAGGGTCTCGAGGACGAAGAGGCCGCCCAGGATGACGATGAGCAACTGGGTGCGGGTGGTGATCGCGAGGCCGGCGAGGGCACCGCCGAGGGCGAGGGAGCCGGTGTCGCCCATGAAGATCTTCGCGGGAGTGGCGTTCCACCACAGGAAGCCGAAGCACGCGCCCATGCCGGCAGCGGCGACGAGGGCGAGGTCGTGCGAGTCACGGACCTCGTAGCACTTGATGCCCGGGTTGATCTGGCAGTTCTGGTTGAAGGTCCAGAGGCTGATGAGGACGTAGGCGCCGAAGACCATGGTCGAGACACCGGTGGCGAGCCCGTCGAGACCATCGGTGAGGTTCACCCCGTTGGACGTGCCCGCGATCATGAGGTTGGCCCAGATCACGAAGAGGAGCATGCCGACCAGCGTGCCGGCGAAGGCCAGGTTGAGGTTCGTGTCGCGGACGAAGGAGATGAAGGGCGAGGCCGGGGTGCGGTACTGCTCGTTGGGGAACTGGAGCACCAGGACGGCGAAGATGACGCCGACCAGGGTCTGCCCGAAGAGCTTCTCGCGCGAGCGCAGGCCGAGGCTGCGCTGCTTGGAGATCTTGATGAAGTCGTCGAGGAACCCGACGAGACCGAGCCCGGCCATGAGGAAGAGCACGAGCACCCCGCTGGCCGTCACCGGCGTCAGGGTGACGAGGTGGGCCACGGCGTAGGCGCCCAGGGTGGACGCGAGGATGACGGCGCCGCCCATCGTCGGGGTGCCGCGCTTCGTGTGGTGCGTCGTCGGCCCGTCGTCACGCACGAACTGGCCGTAGCCACGCCGCACGAGGAACTTGATGAAGAGCGGGGTGCCGAGGAGCGAGAAGAGGAGCGAGAACGCGGCCGCCGCGAGAACACCCTTCACCGCTCCACCGTCCTTTCGGGTCGTGTGTGGGGGCTGTCGTCGGGCACCGACCACTTGCCGGTGCCGGCGAGCCGGTCACCGAGCCACCGTAGCCCGCTGTCCCGGCTCGACTTGAGCAGGACGACGTCGCCGGGACGCAGTCGGGCGGCAAGGTAGTCGTAGGCCGCGTCGACGTCCGGAGTCCACTCCGGGACGCCGTAGACCCGCGCCCCGTCGCCGACGGACACGACGTGGTCGACACCCAGCCCAGCGGCATACGACCCGATGGCCTCGTGCTCACGGTCGCTGTCGGGGCCCAGCTCGAGCATCTCCCCGAGCACGGCCCACCGCTCTCCCCGCGTCGCGATCGCGGCGAGCGCGTCGAGCGCCGCCCGCATCGAGTCGGGGTTGGCGTTGTAGGCGTCGTTGATGACGACCACCCCGTCCGGACGCTCGGTGGTCTCCATCCGCCAGCGGCTCGCCGGGGTCGCAGCCGACAGCGCCGCCGCCACGTCGCGCAGGGGCAGGCCCATCTCGAGGGCTGCCGCCGCGACGGCGAGGGAGTTGCCGACGTGGTGAGCGCCGATGAGCCGCAGCGTCACTCGCTCCCGTCCCTGAGGGGTGACGAGGTCGTATGCCGCTCTGCCCAGCTCGTCGACGACCACGTCCTCCGCGCGCACCTCCGCTTCAGGCGCCCGACCGACGAGCTGCACGCGGGAGGCGAGGCCCTGCGCCATCGCAGCGACGAGGGGGTCGTCGGCGTTGAGGATGCTGAGCCCCTGCGCTGGAACGGCCCGGGGCAGCTCCGACTTCGCGATGGCGATGTTGGCCCGGGAGCCGAACTCACCGACGTGGGCGCTGCCGACGTTGAGCACGATGGCCACGTCCGGTGGAGCGATCTGCGTGAGGTAGTCGATGTGGCCGATTCCGCGGGCGCCCATCTCGGCCACGAGGAAGCGTGTCGTCGGCGTGACCCGGCACACGGTGAGCGGCACCCCGATCTCGCCGTTCAGCGAGTTGACCGGTGCGACGGTCTCGCCTGCCGTGGACAGGACGGAGGCCAGCAGGTCCTTGGTGCTCGTCTTGCCCGACGAGCCGGTGATGCCGACGACGCGCAACCCCGGCAGGCGGTCGACGACGCCCCGCGCCAGCCGGCCGAAGGCCGTCTGGACGTCGTCAACGACGACCGTGGGCACGCCACCGATCGGACGTGAGCCAAGGACGGCCACGGCTCCCGCCGCGACGGCCGCAGGCGCGTAGTCGTGCCCATCCGCGAACTCCCCGACGCGGGCGACGTAGAGGCTGCCCGGGCCGCACTCGCGCGAGTCCGTGCTCACCGCCCCGTCGACGACCACGCCGGCAGGGTCCGGGCAGCCGTCGATCCGACCTCCGACGAGCGCGCCGATCTCCTTGAGAGTGAGCGGGATCAACGCGAGCCTCCCGTGGTGGCAGCGAGAAGAGCCGACTGGACGGCCTCCCGATCGTCGAACGGGTGCTTCACCCCGTTGACCTCCTGTCCCTTCTCGTGTCCCTTGCCGAGCACCACCACGGTGTCGACCACCCCTGAGGCGCTGTCGCGCACGGCCAGGGCCACGGCTTCCCGGATCGCCTCCGAGCGCGCTCCCCCGTCGACGACGCTGCGAGCCACGGCCGTGCCGCCCCGGACGGCGGCCGTGGCGCCGGCGATGACGGCGGCGCGGATCTGGGCCGGGTCCTCGGAGCGGGGGTTGTCATCGGTCACGAGGACGATGTCCGCGTGCTGCGCCGCGGCTCGACCCATCGCCTCCCGCTTGCCGCGGTCCCGGTCACCTCCGGCGCCGAGCACGGCGATGAGACGACCGGTCGTCGACGGCCGCAGGGCAGCCAGCGCCACGTCGATCGCATCAGGCGTGTGCGCGAAGTCGACGATGCAGCGCGGCTCGCCCACACCGCCGCCCGAAACGACCTCCATGCGGCCGGGCACCGTGGGCGGCACGGCGAGGGCCGCCTCGACCCGCTCGGGCCCGAGACCGAGGGTCAGCAGGCCCACCGCCGCCAGGGCGGTGTTGGCGACGTTGAAGTGCCCGGGCAGGTGCGAGGCCAGGGACAGCTCCACGTCGCCGGACCGGTGCACGAGGCGGAACGGCTGTCCGTGCACCTCTTCGCCGCCGTCGGCGGGACGCTCGACCACGCCCCAGTCCGCGCTCGCGTCCGTCGTCGCCAACGTCGTCACCGGGACGGTTGCCCGCTGCGCGAGGCGGCGGCCCCACTCGTCGTCGACGCAGACCACGCCGGTGAGGGCCCGCTCCGGCGTGAACAGCTGCGCCTTGGCGGCGAAGTAGTCCTCCATCGACGGGTGGTAGTCGAGGTGGTCCTGGGACAGGTTGGTGAACAGCGCGACGTCGTAGACGACCCCGTCGACGCGGTGCTGGTCGAGGGCATGGCTCGACACCTCCATCACGCACGTGTCGACGCCCCGCTCGCGCATGACGGCCAGCAGAGCGTGGACGTCGGTGGCCTCGGGCGTCGTGTGGGCTGACTCGAGTCGGTCGTCGCCGACCCGCGTCTCGATCGTCCCGATGAGGCCGGTCCGGCGCCCGTCGGCCCGCAGGGCGGACTCGAGCAGGTAGGCCGTGGTCGTCTTGCCGTTGGTGCCCGTGATCCCCACCAGGGTCAGGTCCGATCCGGGGTCGCCATAGATCGCGGCTGCCAGCCGGCCCAGCCGACCCCTGGGGCCGTCGACGACGAGAACCGGCACGTCGCCGCCAAGCGATCGGCCCCCCTCCGGCTCGGACGGGGCCGCGGTCGCCTCGCCCCGGCCGCGGATGATCTCGGCGCCGGCTTCATCGGTGAGCACGGCGACCGCACCCAGCCGCACGGCGTCGGCGGTGAACCGGGCGCCATGGACGTTGAAGCCCGGCAGTGCGGCGTAGAGGTCGCCGGGACGGACCGAGCGGCTGTCGAGCGACACCCCGGTCACGAGGACGTCGGGGACCGCGCGCCCCGCGCCGCTCAGCTCGGCGAGGGCACGCAGGGACACACCCGACGTCGAGGGTCGGATCAGGTCAGCTGGCACGTCACCCAAACTTACAGGCCATCGCGACGAGCCCGGGCGTCGCTCAGCACGTCGGGGTCCTGGGGGGACAGCCGCTCCTCGGCCCACACCCGATAGTCCAGGTCCGACGGGGTGCTCGGCGGGGTGTTCTCCCGCTGGAGCAGGAAGGTCATCACCTGGTTGAAGACGGGACCTGCCAGCGCGCCACCGAACATCCCGGCCTGCGGCTTGTGGATGAAGACGGCCACGACGTACTTGGGCTGCTCGGCAGGGGCGTAGCCGATGAACGACGCCGTGAAGCCGTTGTAGCCCTTCAGCTTCTCGTCATACCGGTCCGCGGTGCCGGTCTTGCCGGCAACCCGGTAGCCCTCGATCCGGGCGTCGCTCGCGGTGCCGTCCTCCCCCGTCACCTCTTCCAGCATGCGGCTCAGCTGGGTCGCCGTCTGCTCCGAGAGGACGCGGGAGCCCTGCTCGGACGGCGCGGGGACGAACGTCCCGCTGTCGTTGTAGAGGCCCTCGACCAGTGACAGGGGGGCGCGGACGCCGCCGTTGGCGACGGTGGCGAACACGCTGGCCGCCTGGACCGCGGTCAGCGCGTAACCCTGCCCGAACAGGACGGTGTAGCGCTGGGGGTCGTTCCAGTCGCTCGCCTTCTGGAGCGCACCCCTGGACTCGCCCGCGAAGCCGACCTCGGTGCGCTGACCGATCCCGAAGCTGCGGTAGGTCTGCTCCATCTCGCCCGGCGGCACCCGCTCCCCGACGAGGATCGTGCCGATGTTGGAGGACTTGGCGATGACTCCGGTGGCCGTCAGGTACTCGGTCTCGTGGTCCTCGTGGTCCTTGAACTTCATGCCGGCCCTCGGGAGCCGGTTCGGCACGATCACCCCGGTGTCCGGCGTGACGACGCCACGCTCCAGGGCTGCCGCCATCGTCATCAGCTTGCCGGTCGAACCCGGTTCGAAGGCGTCCTGGAAGGCGTGGTTGCGCAGGCTGTCCTGCGTCGCCTTGGACAGGTCGTTGGGGTCGAAGGTGGGGTAGCTCGCGGCGGCGCGGATCTTGCCCGTCGCCACCTCGAGCACGACCGCGGTGCCGGTCTCGGCCTTGACCGCCGTCACCTGCTTGGCGAGCGCGTTCTGGGCGTACCACTGGATGTCCGAGTCGATGGTCAACCGGACGTTGCGCCCGTCCACCGCGGGCTGGTCGACGCGTTGCGACCCGGGGATGACGGCACCGTTCTGGGCGCGCTCGGCGATCGTCGTCCCCGACCGTCCGGCCAGGGTGCCGTCCAGCATGAGCTCCACACCGCCCGCGGCGGTCTGGTCGGTCTGGTTGACGTATCCCACGAGCTGGCCGAGCGCCATGGACGTCGGGTAGAGACGCTTGCTGGTCCGCTCGGCGGCAATCCCGGGCACACGCAACGCCTGGATCTCGCGCCACTCGCCGGGAGACACGTCCTTCTTGACGATGACGTAGCGAGTGTCCGGCTTGGTGAAGAGCGTCGTGAGCCGGGCGACGTCCAGCCCGATCTTCGGCGACAGGTCGGCGGCCGCCTGATAGACCCCCTGCCAGCCACACTCGCCCTTGACCTTGACGTAGCACTGGATCGCCTCGGGATCCGCCGAGATCGTGAACCGCTCGACGCTGTCGGCCAGGACCTGGCCGTTCGTGTCGAGGATCTGTCCCCGCATGGCCGGGGTGTGCAGCTTGATCGAACGCTTCGAGAGCGCCGCCGCCTGGGTCGCGGAGGCGTCGAAGGCCTGGATGCGCAGGAGCTGGGCCCCGAAGAGGGTGAAGACGAAGAGCACCCCGATGAACATCGCCCGCGCTCGGCCCCGCGGGTTGGCCGACGAGAGCCGGAGGGCTCGGCGCCGAAGCGGTCCCCGCGGACCGCCGGTGCGCTTCGCCGCCGGGCCCCGCCCGCGTGGCGCGGGGGACGGCGGCCGCCCAGACGTCCGCCCAGACGTCCGCCTGGAAGCATCAGGTCGGCCGCGGCCGGCTGACCGAGCCCGGTCGGTGCGGGTCCGGTCGGTGCGGGTCCGGTCGGTGCGGGTCCGGTCGGTGCGGGTCCGGTCGGTGCGGGTCCGGTCGGTGCGAGTCCGGTCGGGAGCGCTTCGAGCGGCACGCGTCGCGCGGCCGCGCTCCGCACCCTGCACTGGCGCCGCGCGTCGTCCCGGTGCACTCGGCTGGGCCGCTCCACGGCCACGGCCCCCGGTGTCGGCGGTGCGCCGACCCGGATTCGGGGGCGCCTGGTTGCCGCGCCGCTCCGGGTGACCCCGCTGCTCCCCGCTCGGCCGAGGAGTCCTCCGTTGAGGTGGGGAGCCGTCCTGCCGGCGGGGCGCAGACCCCGCCCTGCGCGGTGCTCCCCCGTCAGGGGCGGCCCTGCGCGACGAGCTTCCTGAAGACCTGCTCCCTCCGGGCCCAGCCTTCCGAGCTCCCGCCCCGGCGCGGGAGGGGTCACCCGAACGACCGGACGGCCCTGACCGTCGAGAGTTCGTCACGGGTCACCTCGTCGCCGTCGGGGTCGTCACTGGGTCGCTCGCGGGCGTGGTCGGCTCACCCGTCGGGCTCGTCCCCAGTGTCGCCGTGGGAGCCCCAGAAGCGGTGGCGGCCGGTTTCGTCGGCGTGGCGCTCGCGGTCGCCTCGGACGTGGACGCCCGGGGCGATGGCGTGCCGGTGGGCGTGGCCGCCGCGGGCTTCGTCGTCGCCTTGGGCTTGGCCACGGGCGTGGGGCTCGTGACGACGGACAGGGCCTGGGCGCTCGTGGCGGGGTAGGCGGTGCCCGTGACCGTGCCGGTCGTCAGGTCGATGTAGGCACGCTCGTTGGCCCGTACCAGCCCGAGCTGGCTCGCCTTCTTGGCCAGCGCGCCGCTCGCCGAGGCCCGGTCGATCTCCTCCTGGAGGTTGCCCGCCGTCTCGCTCAGGACGGCGGACTCTCGCTGAAGGGCCCCCAGCTCGAGCGACCCGTGCGCGAGCGCGGTGTTGAGCAGGAGCAGAGCGACGAGACCGGTGG
Organism: Intrasporangium calvum; assembly: GCF_028446585.1. Lineage (GTDB taxonomy): Bacteria > Actinomycetota > Actinomycetes > Actinomycetales > Dermatophilaceae > Intrasporangium > Intrasporangium calvum_A. The sequence goes on along the minus strand of NZ_JAPFQL010000045.1, from coordinate 10,410 downwards.
TCATCAGCACGACGCAGATGGACGCGAAGGCGCCGTGGCCCGTCGTCGTGATGCGGGCGGGGATGACGCGAAGTGTCGCGGGGGCCGGCGCACCCCGAGGGCTGCGCCCCGGGGAGCGGAGCGGCCTGGCAGTGGCGGTCGCCTGGCTCATCGGGAGCCTCCCTTCTTGGTGTGCCGCTGGGTGCGCATGGTCTGGGTGCGCATGGTCTGGGGTCGCGAGGGCCTCGGCTGCCGCGGGCTCTCGGGTGACGTGCGCTCGAGCCGGGTCTGGTCGCGGGTCGAAAGGAGCCGCTGGACCGCCGTGCCGGCCGAGGCGCCGGTGTCCCTCACCCGCTCGACGGCGCGGAGCTTCGCGGATGCTGCCCGCGGATTGGCCAGCACCTCGGCGTCGCCGGGCTCCTCGGCCCCCCTTGTCAGGAGCCGGAGATAGGGCGCGTGCTCCGGCAGCTCCACGGGTAGTCCGGGCGGGGCACTCGAGGTGGCCCCCAGGGCGAAGGCGCGTTTGGTGAGCCGGTCCTCGAGGGAGTGGAAGGACAGGACCGCCATCCTGCCGCCGACGCCCAGCACGTCCACGGCAGCGGACACGGCCCGCTCCCAGCCGCCCAGCTCGTCGTTGACCTCGATCCGCAGCGCCTGAAAGGTCCGCTTCGCCGGGTGCCCGCTCTGCCGCTGGGAAGCCACCGGAATCACCCGGCGCAGCAGGTCCACGAGGCGGCCGGACGTGGTGAAGGGCTCCGACTCGCGATCCCGCACGATCGCCGAGGCGATCTTGCGGGCGAACCGCTCCTCGCCGTACTCGCGCAGGATCCGGGTCAGCTCCTCCACGGGATAGGTGTTGAGCACGTCCGCGGCGGTCCGCCCCCGGCTCTGGTCCATCCGCATGTCGAGCGGGGCATCGACCCGGTAGGCGAAGCCGCGGTCCTCCTCGTCGAGCTGGAGCGAGCTCACACCGAGGTCGAACACGATCCCGTCGACGTGCTCGAGCCCGGCATCGAGCACCACCTGGGCGATCTCGTCGTTCGTGGCGTGGACCGGGATGAAACGGCTCCCGAAGGCGGCCAGCCGCTCGCCTGCCAGCGCCAGTGCCTCGCGGTCCCGGTCGATCCCGATGACGCGGCACCCGGAGAACCGGCTGAGCACGCCCTCGGCGTGCCCTCCCATCCCCAGCGTGCCGTCCACGTGGACGGCGCCGGGCCTGGACAGGGCGGGCTCGAGCAGGTCGAGGATGCGGTCCCGCATGATCGGGACGTGGCGTTCGTGCGCCGGTCCACGGTCCGTCATCCTCGTCCCTTCCCGTCCCTCCCGGCGCGGTGCGCCGGCGCGTTTGCTCTGGTGCTGGTGGTGCTGTCTTGGCTGTTCGTCGTGGAGCGGTGCACTTCGGGTGGAGGGCTGAGCTGGGGCTGCGGGCTGTCGCGACCTGGGAGCTGGTCCCCATCCGCGTCCCCGCCCGGAACGGGGGAAGTCGTTCCGGGAGCGGAGCGGCTGGAGGCCGGCGCACAGGTTGTTCTGGAGGGGGGTGGAGGGAGCTGGAGGCAGCAACGTCACGGGTGCTAGAAGAGGCCCGGGATCACCTCCTCCTCCGTCTCGGCGAAGCTCTGCTCCGTCGCCGCGAGATAGGAGTTCCACGCGGTGCTGTCCCAGACCTCGAGCCGTGACCCCGCGCCGATGACCGTCACCTCTCGGTCCAGACCGGCGTACTGCCGCAGGTTCGCCGGAATGGTGAAACGCCCCTGCTTGTCGGGCACCTCGTCCGACGCCCCGGACAGGAACACGCGCATGTAGTCCCGGGCGGCCTTGCTCGTCGTCGGGGCCTGGCGCATCTGCTCGGCCACCTTGACGAACTCGTCCATCGGATAGAGGAAGAGGCAGCGCTCCTGACCGCGCGTCACGACCAGTCCACCCGCCATGCGGTCGCGGTACTTCGCCGGCAGAAAGAGCCGGCCCTTCTCGTCGAGGCGCGGCGTGTGCGTACCGAGAAACACGGTCCGCCACCTCCCCTACCTCGACCCGTCGGCGTCCCCAACGCCTTCCTTGGTGCTCCACGATACTCCACTTTCCCCCACCGTCAACGAAACAAACCCGCTTTCGACCACTTTCTCGGCGCATTTGTGCACGTCAGGAGGGGTGGAGGGAAATGGAGGAGGATGCCGCTGAGCTCGCCACGCGCGCGCCCTCACTGGTGAGCGGGGCCGGGCTGAGCGGCATACGGCACCGGGATCCGTGCGCAAGAGCCCAAATCAGGGGACGCGGGCCACGGAAGGCGCGACACTGGTGGAGGAGAGTGGTGGAGCGTATCGAGGCGGCTGGTCCGGGACGTCTCCATCGGGTCACGACTCTCCCGACACTTCCGAGTGACGCGCGTCATGGGAGAGGATCACCAACAGGTTCGCGCCGCCGCCACCACGTACTGTCGGGTCGCTGCGCCGGGACGAACCCGACGGGACCAGTGCTCGAGGACTCGGGCGGTGACAGACGGAGGACAGGGTGACGACCGATACCAGTGGAGTGGGGACCGCGGGAGATCTCGATCTGGTCAGAAGGGTCGCGGACCAGCTCTTCGCGACCATGACGAAGGTGATCGAGGGCAAGCCGGACGTCGTGCGCACCACCATCACCGTGCTCTTCGCCGGCGGTCACCTGCTCATCGAGGACGTGCCCGGCGTCGGCAAGACCATGCTGGCCAAGACCCTCGCCAGGTCCATCGATGCCTCGGTGCGCCGGGTCCAGTTCACACCCGACCTCCTGCCCAGCGACATCACCGGCGTCAGCATCTTCAACCAGGACGCTCGGCGGTTCGAGTTCCGGCCGGGCGCCATCTTCGCCAACGTCGTCGTGGGCGACGAGATCAACCGCGCCTCACCCAAGACGCAGTCCGCGCTGCTCGAGTCGATGGAGGAGCGGCAGGTCACCGTGGACGGCACGACCTACCCGCTCCAGGCGCCGTTCATCGTCATGGCCACCCAGAACCCGATCGAGATGGAGGGCACCTACCCGCTGCCCGAGGCGCAGCGCGACCGCTTCATGGCGCGGATCTCGATGGGCTACCCGTCTCCGCGGGCCGAGCTGACCATGCTGGACAGCCACAGCGCGCGTTCGCCGCTGGACAGCCTCGCCGCCGTCACCGACGCGGCGACGATCAACACCGTCGTGGAGGCGGTGACCACCGTGCACGCCAGCCCCGCGGTGCGTCAGTACATCGTCGACCTCGTCACGCGGTCGCGCTCCACGACGGCCCTGAGACTGGGCGCCTCACCGCGCGCCGGACTCCACCTGCTGCGCGCGGCCCGGGCCCAGGCGGCCCTCGGCGGACGTGACCACGTCATCCCGGACGACGTCCAGACGCTCGCCGTCGCCGTCCTCGCTCACCGCCTCATGCCGTCGAGCGAGACCCAGCTCGCCCGGCGGACGACCGCAGAGGTGGTCACCGACCTCCTGCGCCAGGTGCCCGTCCCGTCCGGGACGCGGTGAGCGGGGGCCCAGGTGCGTTCGCTCCGACGACTGCTGACGACCCGAGGCCGCGCCTTCGTCGGGGCCGGGGTCACCCTGGCGCTCGCCGGGATCCTCTTCGGCTTTCGTGACCTGACCCGCTTCGGCGTCCTGCTCGTCGCGCTCCCCTACATCAGTGCGATGCTCGTGCGCACCCGCAAGACCCGGCTGCGGATCGAGCGCCACATCTCGCCCGACCGGATCACGGTGGGGCAGGACGCCCATGTGGCCCTCGCGTTCGAGAACGTCTCCACCACGACCACGCCGGTCTTCCTCGCCGAGGAACGTCTCGACTACGTCCTCGGCGACCGGCCGCGCTTCATCGTCGGTCGCATCCCGCCGGGCCGGGTGCGCATCATCGACTACACCGTGCGGTCCCACCTGCGCGGCCGCCACCACCTGGGGCCCCTCGGCGTCCAGGTCCAGGACCCCTTCGGCCTCGCCACCCGGGCAGCCGTCCTCGAGGGCACCGCTGACCTCGTGATCCTCCCCCAGGTCCACCCCCTGTCAGCCAGCCGACAGCCGAGCTCCGGCGTCGGGTCAGAGGGCGAGCTGGCTCACCTCATCGCCCTGCACGGCGAGGACGACGTCACCATCCGGGAGTATCGCGACGGGGACGACCTGCGTCGCATCCACTGGCCCGCGACCGCCCGGACCGGAGACCTCATGGTGCGCCAGGAGGACCGCCCCGCCCAGCGGCGAGCCGTCGTCCTGCTCGACCCACGCCCCGACGCACACGGCGGCAGCGGCGCCATGGGTTCCTACGAGTGGGCCGTGTCCGCGTGCGCCTCCATCGCAGCCCACCTGTGCGAGACCGGCTACGCGGTGCACCTGGTGTGCCCCGAGACGGTGGAGAGCGGGCGGGTCACGGCTTCGCTCCAGATCGACGAGATCCTCGACGTGCTCGCCATGACCCAGCTCCGCTCGCAGGCCACCGACGACCTCATGCTCCGCGAGGCTCAGGCGCTGGCCGCTGCGGGCGGGTTCGTGGTCGCCGTGGTCGGCCCGCGCGGGCACGAGGTCACCGGACGACTGGCCAGCCTGCGGCAGCCCGGCACCACCGGCCTCGCCCTCGTCCTCGACGCGCTGGCGTTCGGCCAGCCGCCGGGCCGGCCCGGGGGCTCCGGTCCGCGGCCCGATCCGGTGGCAGCCCACGTCGACGCGCTCCGGCTCGCCGGCTGGCGGGCCATCCCGGTGGGCCGCGACGAGGACGTCCCACACGCGTGGGCCGTGCTGACCGCGGCAACGGTGGGAGGCGCACGATGACGCGGCGACGGTGGCGCATCACCCTGCTCGCCGCGTTGGCGACGCTCGCCGCCGTCTACCCGATCTCGAGCCTCTTCCGGAGCGACGCGTGGCTGAGGGACGCCGTGCTGGTCATCGCGCTGGCCGCGGCCGTCGGGCTGCTCCTCCGGGGCCTGACGAGATCACGCCTGCTCACCCTGTTCGCACAGCTGGTGCTCGTGCTCTACGGCGTGCTCGCACTCACCGTGCGGGAGACCTTCACCTGGGGCCTGCCGACCGCCGAGACCGTCGAGCGGCTCAACGTGCTCGGCCTGCAGGCCCTCGAGACGATCCAGCGCAACGCTGCCCCGGCTCCGCTCACCGAAGGCGTCACCGTCTACCTCGTCGGCGCCGTCGCCCTGATCGCGGTCGTGGTCGACGCCATGGCCGCCACCTGGCGTGCCCCAGCAGCAGCAGGGCTGCCCCTGCTCACGGCCTACCTCATCACTGCGGCCAACAGCGACTCCACCTCTGCCGTGCGCTACTTCGTCGTCCCGGTCGCTCTCTGGCTCGTCATGCTCCACACGACCGCGCGGGCCAGCTTCGGACGGTGGAGCACGACGAGCGCCACCGACGTCGGCGAGGACGGGCCCGCCTCCGATGACACGACCGCCCTGCGCTCCCTGACCGCGGGCGCGGCGAAGCTCGGTGGCATCGCGGTCCTTCTCGCCCTCGTCGTTCCGGCCGTCACGTGGCATGCGCCGCCCCGCTACCTGACGGACGGCCTGGCCCGGTCGACCGGGTCGGGGGGCATCGGCACCGTCGGTATCAACGACACCATCGACCTGCGCACCAGCCTGCTCAGCACCGACCCGAGCCCGGTCCTGCGCTACACCTCGACCGGGCCGGCGACCGCGCCGCTCCGGGTCTTCGCCACGTCCTACTACTCCAGCGGCGAGTGGCGCATCGCCCGCCGACAGAGCGAGGGGCCCGACCGTCCGGTGCCCTTGCCGCCCCAGGCGGACCGGCGTGAATACATCATGACGGTGAGCAACAACGTCCTCAAGGCACCCCGGCTGGCTGCTCCCTACCCGGTCGTCACCCCGGCCATCGAGGGGACGTCGTTCACCATCGACAGCGTGACGCGCGACATCCAGGTGCGAGAGACCGTCGACTCCTACCAGGTCACGTACTCCGTGGTGAACCCCTCGCCCGACAAGCTTCGATCGGCCGGACCGCCATCATCGCCGGACATCCTCGAGGATGACCTGACCCTTCCCGCGGATGCAGAAGATCTCATCAGGCGATGGTCCGACGAGGTGACCAGAGGGGCCGCCAACGACTACGACAGGGCCGTGGCGATCCAGGCCCACCTGCGCGACTCCACCCGCTACCAGTACAGCCTCGACCTCGGCGAGACCCCACAGGACGAGAACGGTGAGGACCTCGACCCCATCAGCGCCTTCTACGAGACGCGCCTCGGATACTGCACCCAGTTCGCCACTGCCATGATCATGCTCGCTCGAGCCCAGGGCATCCCGGCCCGGATGGCCATCGGGTTCATCGAGGGCAGGCGCGAGGGCAGTTCCAACCTCGTGCGGCAGTCGGATGCCCACGCCTGGCCCGAGCTGTACTTCCAGGGATCCGGATGGTTGCGGTTCGAGCCCACTGTCGGCCGGTCGGGGCCACCCGTCTACTCCCTGGCAGGGGTCGACACGCCGACGAGCGGGGCCACCACCGACTCCGGGTCGACCAGCAACACGGCGACCCCGACGGGTTCCCGCCGCCCCGTGGACGAGGGCGACGCCACGGGCACGGCGACACGGACGTCGTGGTGGGAGCAGTGGCTGAGCGGCAGCAACCTCGTCATCCTCAGCGCCCTCCTCGTCGTTGCCCTGGGCACCCTGCTCATGCCGCTGACCGCTTGGCTGACGCGGAACGTCCGCCGTCACCGTGCAGCCACCCGTCAGGATCTCGTCGAGATCGAGTGGGCGGCGCTGAGGAGCCACCTCGACGACCTGGGGCTCGTCGCACCGCCAGGCGCGACCCTGCGGACGGCCAGAGAGCGTTACATCACGGACGGCCACCTGGACGCCGACCACGCCACCGCCTTGCGGCGCGTCACGGCCACGCTCGAGCGGGCGCGATACGACCGACCCGAGCGAACGACGCCCCAGCAGACGGAGGAACTGCACCGGGACATCCGCTCGATCCGGCGCCAGGTGTCCAGGACCCGGGCCTGGACGACGCGACTCAGGTCCTTCCTCTGGCCGACGGAAGGCGTGTCGGTGTGGCAGGGAGTCTGGCGTCGCCGGAGTCAGGCGCTCCGTCGAAGGCGCTGAGCCGCTGCAGACGGGCTCACTCATGACGAAGGGGTGGCCGAGACGGAGCATCGCCCGTCCCGACCACCCCAGCCCGTTCCTGGAACGGGTCGCTGTGGCGAGGAAGCCGTCAGTCCAGGTAGTCCCGGAGCACCTGGCTCCGGCTGGGGTGGCGCAGCTTGCTCATCGTCTTCGACTCGATCTGGCGGATCCGCTCGCGGGTCACGCCGTAGACCTTGCCGATCTCGTCCAAGGTCTTCGGCTGACCGTCCGTGAGACCGAAGCGCATCGAGACGACCCCGGCCTCCCGCTCGGAGAGCGTGTCGAGCACCGAGTGGAGCTGCTCCTGGAGCAGCGTGAAGCTGACGGCGTCGGCCGGCACGACCGCCTCGGAGTCTTCGATCAGGTCGCCGAACTCCGAGTCGCCGTCCTCACCGAGCGGGGTGTGCAGCGAGATCGGCTCACGGCCGTACTTCTGCACCTCGACGACCTTCTCGGGCGTCATGTCGAGCTCCTTGGCGAGCTCCTCCGGCGTGGGCTCGCGACCCAGGTCCTGCAGCATCTGCCGCTGAACACGGGCGAGCTTGTTGATGACCTCGACCATGTGCACCGGAATACGGATCGTCCGGGCCTGGTCGGCCATGGCTCGGGTGATGGCCTGGCGGATCCACCACGTGGCATATGTGGAGAACTTGTAGCCCTTCGTGTAGTCGAACTTCTCGACTGCACGGATCAACCCGAGGTTGCCCTCCTGGATCAGGTCGAGGAAGAGCATGCCGCGACCGGTGTAACGCTTCGCGAGCGAGACGACGAGGCGGAGGTTGGCCTCGAGGAGGTGGTTCTTGGCCTTCTTGCCGTCCTGGGCGATCCACCACAGCTCACGCTTGAGCTTCATGTCGATCTTCTCGCCCGAGTTGAGCTTCTCCTCGGCGAAGAGCCCGGCCTCGATCCGCTTGGCGAGCTCCACCTCCTGCTCCGCGTTGAGGAGCGCGACCTTGCCGATCTGCTTGAGGTAGTCCTTGACCGGGTCGGCCGTGGCGCCCGCGGTGACGACCTGCTGCGCCGGTGCGTCGTCCTCGTCGTCGTCGCGGATGACGAAGCCGGACTCCTCCTCGGCCTCGGGCGAGGCGGCCTTGTCACCGGTGGCCGTCTCGTCCTCCTCGTCCGTGTCGGTCGACTCCTCGGCCGACTCGTCGCCGGGGGTCTCGACGTCGGTGACCTCGACCTCCTCGAGCTCGCTCTCGTCGGCCTCCATCGGCTCCTCGGACTCGAGGGCGTCCGCATCCTGCGCGTCGGCAGCCTTCGCAGCGGTCGCCTTGGTCGCGGTCTTCTTCGACGCAGCCTTGGTCGCCTTCTTGGCAGCGGCCTTCTTCGCGGGGCTGGCGGCCGCCTTGGCGACCTCCGCGTTGGTCGTGGCCTTCCTGGCCGGGGTGGCCTTCCTGGCCGGCTCTGCCTTCGCGGACGCCGAGGTCACGTCGGCCGTGGAGCCCTTCGTGGACCCTGACGCGGCGGCGGCCTTGGTCGCCGGCTTCGCCCTGGTGGTGCTGGTGGTCGTGGTCCGGGTTGCGGACTTTGCGGCCGCGGCGGTCGTCTTGCGAGCGGTTGCCACAGTGCCTCCCTTGCTACCTCTGCGAGTCTGGGTGTTGGTGGCCGCGGTGTCGACGAGGATCTCGACGTCGTGGGCCTCGAGGGTCGTCAGGACCGGCTTCATCTGCTTCGGGTCGAGCTGAGCCTCCACCTGCGCCCGGGCGATCTCGGTCCCGGTGATGGTCCCGGTCGTGCGGCCCTTGACGAGCAGCTGCATGATCGCGTCGTGCTGGAACACCTTTGGAAGGGCGGTCGGGGTTGCAGCTGGGGTTGCCTTCGGCACGGAGGACGTCACCTTTCGGTCGCACGGAGTCGTCGTCTGCATGACCCTCGGTGGGCATGAATCATCAACGAACGAGAATGGGGATTCGCTCCGGAAATGCTTGGCATGTAGGAGTCGACCCCTCCGTCGATCTCTCGGTGCGCCTCGTGCGATCCGGCTCTCTCGACATTATAAAACGCCCGCTGGCCGACGGGCGAACGTGCGCCCCCCGTCGGCCGCGTCGAGAGGCCCCGGCCGGCCTCGGCCAGCTGGCGCCGAGGTCGGCATCCGCCCTTCCCGGTCCGCCCTCGGCGGCCCCGCTCCCGGCTCGGCCGGCACCCGGGGCCGCCGGGGCGGACGCTCAGTCCGCCTTGACGGCGAGGACCGGGCAGCTCGCGTCCAGCAGGATCCGCTGGGCATTCGAGCCGAGGATCAGCTTGCCGACGGGGCTGCGACGACGCAGGCCGATGACGATGAAGTCGGCGTTCTCCTGCTCCGCCACCGCGATGAGGTCCTCGGCCGGGTCGTTGCCGCGAACCAGCTGACGCACCTCGTGCTCGAGGCCTCGCTCCTCGAGGACGCTCTTCACTCGTTCCAGCTCGCTCTCGAAGCGCGCGGACTCGTCTGCGTCGAAGTCCTTGCCTCCCCTGTGCGAGCTGATCACGACGAGTTTCGTGCCCCTGAGCACGCACTCCTCTGCCGCTCGCTTGAGTGCGGCGCGGCCTTCCTTGGTCGCGACGTATCCAACGACAATGGCCACTGTGCCCGGACCTCCTTGGGACGGAAATGTCTGTGCTCGGACGCTACCCGAAAAAGGGCGGTCCGGGAGGTGTCTGTCGTGGTGCGTCGGCCACAGTGCCGCGGGAGACGGCCCAGGGTGGGGTCAGCCGAGCGCGGACCGGATGATCCGGCCGACCTGCTCCTCCTCGATCAGGAAGCCGTCGTGTCCGTGGCGCGAGCTGATGTGCGCCCGCACGGACCGGGGCAGCAGCTCGTGCATCTCGTCGGAGAGCGAGGGCGGGTAGAGCCGGTCGGTGTCGACCGACGCGATCGTGCACTCCGCGGTGACTCGCGCCAGGGCCGCAGCCACCCCGCCACGGTCGCGTCCCACGTCGTGGGAGTTCATCGCGTCGGTGAGGACGAGGTAGGAGTTGGCGTCGAATCGTCGCGCCAGCTTGCCGGCGTGATGGTCGAGGTAGCTCTCCACCGCGAACCGGCCCCGGTCGCCCGACCGGAGGGGGTCCTCGCCCAGCTGGGCCTGGCGCCCGAACCGGTCGTCGAGCTCGGCCCCGCTGCGGTAGGTGACGTGCGCGATGCGCCGGGCCAGACCCAATCCCTCCTCCGGGGACCGGCCGGTCCGGTAGTAGTCCCCACCGGCGAAGTTCGGGTCCTGGCGGATGGCGAGCAGCTGTGGCTGGCACCAGGCGATCTGGTCCGCGGTCGCGTAGGCCGTGCTCGCGAGCACGATGGAGCGGTCGACCAGCTCCGGCCGGGTCGCCGCCCACTCGATGGCCCGCATGCCGCCCATCG
>NZ_JAPFQL010000044.1 GCF_028446585.1 Intrasporangium calvum | reverse complement strand
CCGTCCTGGCCCGGGGGAGCCGTGGCGGCCTGCCCCCGGGGGCAGGCTGGGCGGCGCTCTGCCGCCTGGTCACCGACACCCACCTGGGTGGGGAGCGCGGCAACCCGGTCACCACCGCCCGCCTGCTGGCCGAGCACACCACCGGGGGAGTCTCGGGCTCCCCCCTCGTCGTGTTCCTCGGACCGGACTCCGACGTCGGACGGGCGGTGTTGGCGAAGAAGCAGTCCCTCGCCCGCGCCATCCTGGAACGGTGGCGCGACCTGCTGCCCCGGGACGGGCTGGTCGTCGAGGTCGTCTGCCATGGCGGTCCCGAGCACCTGCCCGGCAGCCTCGGCCAGGCCGGTCGGATGCTCGCCCTCGCCGCGGAGGTCGGCGTTCCCACGGTGCTCACCGCTGCGGTGCGGCATGCCGATCCCCAGGACGCCGCCATCGTCGACGTCCTCGACGCGGCGCGCCGTCTGGTCGCCCTCGACGAGCGCCACCTCGACCGGGTCACGACCGCCGGGCACCTCTCGCCGACCCCGGTCATGCACGCCCTCGCGCGCGACGTGGTGCAGGTCTCGGGGCCGGGTCTGGTGGGTGGGGGGCCGCTGGTCCGTCAACGGGCCGCTGAACTGGTGGCCCGCACGACCGCACTGGCCACCGAGTGCATCCAGGATCCCCGCGCCGATCTGGGAATCGGTTCGGTCCACCTCCCCGAGCCCGGCGTCCTCGGGATTCGCGAGGGTGCCAACCCGCAGGCGGTGCTGGCCCGGCGTTGTCGCGAGTCGATCGCGACGCGTTATCCCGACCACGGCGCCCACGAGCTCGCGGCGGTCAGTGAGCGGCTCGAGGACGAGCTGCAGGTGATCGAGACGCTCGGGTACGCAACCTACTTCCTCACGGTGGCGCAGGTCTGCGACATCATCCGCGAGATGGGGGTTCGGGTCGCGGCGCGCGGGTCGGGCGCGGGTTCGCTCGTCAACTACCTGCTCGGCATCTCCGGGGTCGAGCCGATGCGGCACGGCCTGCTCATGGAGCGGTTCTGCTCACCGCTCCGAGCGGAGCTGCCCGACATCGACATCGACGTCGAGTCCGCGCGGCGCACCGAGATCTATGAGCGCGTCCTCGCGCACTTCGGTGGTGAACGGGTCACCTGCGTCTCGATGATGGACACCTACCGCGTGCGCCACGCCATCCGCGATGCCGGGGCGGCCCTTGGCCTGCCGCCACAGGAGATCGACGCGATGGCGAAGGCCTTCCCGCACATCGCGGCCCGCAACGTCCGCAACGCCCTCGCCGAGCTGCCCGAGCTTCGGGCGAGCGGGCTCGACGTGCCCCGGCTCCAGCTGATGTACGACATCGTCGAGCGGCTCGACGGGCTGCCCCGCCACATCGCCCTGCACCCGTGCGGCGTGGTGCTGTCCGACTCAGGCCTCCTCGACCGGACACCGGTCGAGGCGAGCTGGCTCGGCTTCCCGATGAGCCAGTTCGACAAGGACGACGTCGAGGCGATGGGCCTGCTCAAGCTCGACATCCTCGGCATCCGGATGCAGTCGGCGATGGCTCATGCGGTGACCGAGGTGGAGCGGGTCGATGGGACCAGGGTCGATCTCGACGACGAGACCAGTGTGCCCTTCGACGACGCGGAGACCTTCGAGCTGATCCGGTCGACCCGGACGCTCGGATGCTTCCAGATCGAGAGCCCGGGGCAGCGTGAGCTGATCGGCAAGTTCGGGCCGCAGACCTTCGAGGACATCATCATCGACATCTCCCTCTTCCGGCCCGGCCCGGTCAAGAGCGACATGATCGTGCCCTTCCTGAACGCGAGACAGGGGTGGAAGGAGCCGGCCTACCTCCACCCCACCCTGGTGCCAGCCCTGGAGGAGACCGAAGGGGTCGTCGTCTTCCACGAGCAGGTTCTCAAGCTCGTGGCCGAGACGACCGGCGTGACCTTGGCCGAGGCGGACGAGGTGCGCCGGGCCCTGGGCTCGCCGCAGGGCCAGGGCGAGGTCGAGAAGTGGTGGCGGCCCGCCGCCCGTGCCCGCGGTTACACCCGCGAGGAGGTCGACCAGATCTGGGCCGTCCTCAAGGCCTTCGCGTCCTTCGGGTTCTGCAAGGCTCACGCGGCTGCGTTCGCCCTGCCGACCTACCAGTCCGCGTGGCTCAAGACCCATCACCCGGCCGCGTTCCTCGCCGGGGTGCTCACCCATGACCCGGGGATGTATCCGAAGCGGCTCATCCTCGACGATGCGCGTGCCTTCGGCATCACGATCCTCGGGCTCGACGTCAACGTCTCGACAGGCGAGTACCGCTTCGAGCGCACCGAGGACGGGGGCGAGGCCATTCGCCTCTCCCTCGCCGACGTGCGCGGGATCACCGACCTGGAGGTCGCCGGCATCGTCGCCGGACAGCCCTACGCGAGCCTCTCCGACTTCTGGCAGCGGGCCGGGGTGTCCCGGCCGGCGGCAGAGCGGCTCGTCCTCGCCGGGGCCTTCGACTCCCTCCACGACATCGTCACGGGAGGCGTCGTCACCGGGGGCCTGGGAAGAGCTCCGGCCAGCGGTTCGGGTGGCAGCGGTTCGGGTGGCAGTGGTTCGGGCGGGACCGGGTCGCACGGGATGAGGCAGCGGGACGCGACGGTGTCGCGCAGCGGGTTGGGCCGACGTGGCCGCATCACGCGGCGCGACCTGCTCCTGCACGTGGCCGAGCTGGATCGGTGGTCTGCGTCCCAGCGTCGGACGTCGCGGGCCGGCCGGGCCGTGGCCAGGCGCAGCGTGACCGACCGGGGCGCCACCACGGCTTCGCACCGGGGGCGGACCACTTCGGTGACGGCATCAGGTGACATCCGGGCCCTCGCGGCAGCGCAGTCCCAGGCACCTGCCCCGGTTCCGTCGCAGCTGCCGGTGCAGCTGACGTTGGACCTCGGGGACACGCCCCAGCTCACTGCGACGAGCGGCCTGCCGGAGATGACCGGCCCGGAACGGGTGCGAGCCGAGCTCGAGGTCCTCGGGCTCGACGCCAGCGGACACGTCGTCGACTTCTACCGCCCGATGCTCGCTGCGCTCGGGGTGACCAGGGCCGACGAGCTGCTGTCCGGGCGCAGCGGTCGCGAAGTCTGGGTGGCGGGTGTCAAGGTCGCGACGCAGACCCCACCGATCCGGTCCGGGCACCGGGTCGTCTTCCTCACCCTCGACGACGCCACCGGCCCGGTCGACCTCACCTTCTTCGAGGACGTGCAGGGTCCATATGCATCGACGGTGTTCCATTCCTGGCTCCTGCTCTGCCGGGGCATCGTGCGACGCACCGGCCCGAGGGGACTGTCGATCCGTGCCACTGGCGCCTGGGAGCTGAGCGCTCTGCAGGATGCCTGGACCGCAGGAGGAGTCACGGCCGTGCGGGACGCCCTCGAGGTCGCCGACCAGGTCGCCCGGGAACGGGTGGAGCAGACCCAGGAGGCGGGCGAGGGCGACCGGGCCCTCGGCGTGGGGGAGACCGCTGCCGGGCGTCGGGTGCTCGTCCATGCCTCCGGTTTCAGACAGTCGCCCTATGCCGATGTCCGGCCGGCCGGCGGCGATGTCCGTGGGTCCCGAAGCGCCGCCTCGTTCGTTCCCGCTGACCTCCCACAAGGGCCGCCGCGCAAGCTGTGGCACGCGAGCCCGGGAAGCTCGGGGCACTAGGGTGAACCTGCCACCAACCTGCCCCCAGACCTGGAGGACGCCGTGCCAGACGAGCAGCATCCGCAACACCGCGTCGGTGCCCGCCTGTCCGCCGTCGTCTCCTCGGTGCGCACCCACGCCGACGAGGAGGCCCGCATCCTCGGGCGCCAGCTCGACGTGCTCGATCTCGGGGGCGGCACGGGCGGTGTCGCAGTGCCCCTCGCCGAGGACGGCCACCAGGTCACCGTCGTCGACCCCAGCCCGGACGCCCTGGCGGCGCTCGCCCGCCGGGTGCGGGAGGCCGGCATCCACGACAACCTGGCCGCGATCCAGGGCGACGGCGACTCGCTCGACAGCGTGCTGTCCGGACGTCGGTTCGACCTCGTCTGCTGTCACGGGGCGCTCGAGTTCGTCGACGACCCTGCGACGACGTTGCGCGCCATCTCCGACGTGCTCCGCCCCGGCGGCACCCTCTCCCTCCTCGTCGCGGGGCGGCTCGCGGTCGTGCTCGCCAAGGCCATCGCGGGGGAGTTCGCCCAGGCGCGGGCTGCCCTCCTCGACCCCGACGGCCGGTGGGGGCGCACCGACCCGCTCCCACGGCGCTTCGACCTCGACCAGCTCGAGGAGCTCCTCACCAGCGCTGGACTCACCGTCGTCCAGGTCCGCGGCACCAACATCCTCGGCCACCTCGTGCCGGCGTCTCTCATCGACTCGGAGTCGGACCGCGTGGCGCTGGCCGAGCTCGACGAGATCCTCGTGGCAGGTCCGGGCCGCGAGTTCCTCCGGACCCTCGGAAATGGACTTCACCTCATCGCCCGCCGCGACTGAGCCCGGCCCCTCGGCCAGCCACGCCCGTGGTCCGGTCCGTGCGGGGGTCCGGCCATGAGCCGACGTCAGTTCACCGCACCCACCCGCACCGAGGAGGGGCCTCCGGACGACACCGGCTGCACCATCCTCCACGTCGACATGGATGCCTTCTATGCGTCGGCCTCGCTGATCTCCCGACCCGACCTGCGCGGCAAGCCCGTCATCATCGGCGGGGCGGGGGGTCGGTCGGTGGTCCTCTCCGCCACGTACGAGGCCCGGGCGTTCGGGGTGACCTCAGCCATGCCGATGGCCCGGGCCCGGCGGCTGTGCCCGCAGGCCGTCGTCATCGCTCCGGACCATCGGCGTTACGCCGCCATCTCCGATGCGGTGATGGCCACGTTCGCTGCCGTGACCGAGCACGTCGAGCCGCTGTCGCTCGACGAGGCCTTCCTCGACGTGGCCGGCGCCGTCCGTCGTCTCGGGCCCCCGACCTCCATCGCCGAGCGACTGCGCGACACGATCGCGGACGAGCAAGGGATCACCTGCTCGGTCGGTGTCGCCTCGACGAAGTTCGTCGCAAAGCTGGCCTCGGCGCTCGCCAAGCCCGATGGCCTCATCGTCGTCCCCAGGAATGAGACCGTCTCCTTCCTCCACCAGCTTCCGGTCGGTGCCATCTGGGGTGTCGGGGACAAGACCGAGGAGCACCTGCACCGGTTGGGTCTGCGCACCGTGGCGGACCTGGCGCACACGCCGCTGGAGACCCTGCAACGGGCCCTGGGGGACGTCCTCGGCCGCAACCTGCACGACCTGGCCTGGGGTCGGGATCCGCGTCCAGTGGTCCCCGAACGCCGCGAGAAGTCCATCGGGGCGGACGAGACCTTCGCGCACGACATCGACGACCCGGTTCGCATCCATCGCGAGTTCCTCCGGCTCGCCGACCGCACGGCGGCCCGAGCCCGCTCGGCCGGCATGGCCGGGCGCACCATCTCGATCAAGGTCCGGTTCTCCGACTTCACGACCATCACCAGGGCCAAGACGTTGCGGCACCACACCGACGTCTCCCGTGAGATCTTCGCCACCGCGGTCGAGCTGTTCGACCGGCTCGGCCTCCAGCGGGCCCGCATCAGGTTGGTCGGCGTCCGGCTCGAGGGACTCGTTCCCGCCAGCGCCGCCCCCATCCAGTCCGCACTCGACGAGCCGGAGCATGGTTGGCGTGAGGCGGATCGGGCCGTCGACCGGGCCAGCGCCCGGTTCGGCGCCGGCGTCGTGCGCCCCGCGAGCCTGATCCCCGAGTCGGTCGCCCCGCAGGCCCCTGCGCCCGACCCCACCGGTCGCTCGCGGCCACCGGGCCGGTCCAGGCGCTGAGCCGACGCGCCTCGCCCCCAGACTGAGCCGATTTCGTCGACGAGCGAGGAACCCTCCGCCACATAGGTTCGTTCGGGTTCACAGGAGGGTAAACGAGACCTATCCTGAAAGGGAGAGCCTCCTACGACGAGCAGTCGTAGGACGGTCGAGTCGACAACACCGCAGGACAGGGAGGTGCCAGGTGGCACTCTCGGAACACGAGGAGGCACTGCTCCAGCAGATGGAGGAGGCCCTCTATGCCGAGGACCCGCGATTCGCATCGCGGATCGAGAAGACGAAGTCGCGCGCGCTCGGCCGGGGACGAATCGTCGTGGGTGTTGCCGCCGGAGTCGTGGGCCTCGCGCTCATCATCTTTGCGGCCATGAGCTCGAACATCTGGCTCGGCGCCGTCGGCTTCGCCGCCATGGTCGCCGGCATCGTATGGGCCATCACTCCCGCCAAGCAGCCGCTGCGTTCCGTGAGCCCGGAGGGAGAAGTTGCCGCCCCCCGCAAGAAGGCCAAGGGAGGCGCTGCGGGCGGCAAGTCCGGCTCCTTCATGGACCGCCTCGAGCAGCGGTGGGACAAGCGACGCCACGACCAGTGGTGACCTGGCACTGACGTCTCGCGTGCCCTCCGGGCCCAGATCGCGGCCGACCGCCACAACGCCCGAGCGCGCGTGACTGTCAGGCGCGCGTCAACAGCACTCCGACCGCCCAGATCACGATGATGCTGGCGGCGGTCGCGAGCTCGATACCGATGTTGAGGATCACGGCCCGCACTGCGTGACGTGTCGCGTCCCAGGCGCGGGCGTGGCTGCGGTGCTTGACCCGCTCCTGTAGATACACGGCGCCGACGAAGCCGATCGGCGCGCCCAGCAGCGGGATGACGAAGAGTCCGACCACGGCCACCATGAGAGCCACGGCGATGACCCGGGCCTGCACCCCGGTCGCTCGCATCCGCCGGCCGGGGACGACGTACTGGGCGACCAGTCCCACGACGTAGACCACTGTCGTGAGCGCGAAGATCACCCAACCGGACGCGGACTGGGCCAGCAGGGCCCAGAGCAGCGTCGCGCCCCACACGAGCAGCAGCCCCGGCAGGACGGGCACGACGATTCCCACCACGCCCACGAGCATGGCGAGCAGGACCAGAATGGTGGGCCCCGTGATCACGTCGGAGAACCGTCAGGGGTGCGGCTCAGCGGTGTCCTCGTCGGGACGGTCTCAGCGCTCGTCCACCGGCGCAGATTGCGGCGTCTCGGACAGCCGATCGCTCTCGTCATGAATGTCGACCGCCTGGTCCATGAGGGCGGGCAGGTGCTGCCGGCCGTGGTGGGCGCAGAAGAGCAGCTCCCCGCCGTTGACGAGACGGGCGCGAATGTAAGCCTGGGCGCCGCAGCGGTCGCAGCGGTCGGACGCGGTCAGTTCGGGTGCCAGTGCTGTGTTCATCGTGCTCGCCTTCTCTCCACCCTCTGGGGGTTCAATCGAGACTGAACCCTGTCATATACGTAGACGCTCGACCAAAGGATCTCGTTGCCCCGCCGGGGGCTCCTTCACCCTCTAGCCGTGCGTCGTGCACGTTCCAACAGTCAATCACGCTGTTTCCTTCCCGCCCCGGAGGCAAGGCGCCTGAGAGCTGCGTCATGTCCGGATCGTTACGCCTCCCGTACCCACTCGGGACGCTGCCGCGAGCCTCCCGGCACCGGCCGGAAAGGATCGTTAGGCTTCCGTTGCCCGCAGGACCACGAAGAGAGTGATCGACCACCTTGGCCTCCGCCTCCCGCCCCGCCCCCAACGGCAACGGTGACTACACCGCTCGCCATCTCCAGGTCCTCGAGGGTCTCGAGGCCGTGCGCAAGCGACCTGGCATGTACATCGGCTCGACCGACCAGCGCGGTCTCATGCACTGCCTCTGGGAGATCATCGACAACGCCGTGGACGAGGCGCTGGCCGGTGTGTGTGACCACATCGACGTCATCCTCGCGGCCGACGGCTCCATCGAGGTGCGGGACAACGGGCGCGGGATCCCCGTCGACATCGAGCCGCGCACGGGCCTTTCCGGCGTCGAGCTCGTCTTCACCAAGCTCCACGCCGGCGGGAAGTTCGGCGGGACCTCCTACGCCGCCACGGGCGGCCTGCACGGAGTCGGCGCCTCGGTGGTCAACGCCCTCTCCGCCCGCCTCGACGTCGCGGTCGACCGGGGTGGCAGGACCTACGGCATGAGCTTCCGCCGTGGCGAGCCCGGCGTCTTCACCGACTCCGGACCGGTCCACTCACCGGAGGCTCACTTCGCACCCTACGAGAAGCGCAGCGCCCTGCCCGTCATCGGCAAGACCA
Organism: Intrasporangium calvum; assembly: GCF_028446585.1. Taxonomy (GTDB): domain Bacteria; phylum Actinomycetota; class Actinomycetes; order Actinomycetales; family Dermatophilaceae; genus Intrasporangium; species Intrasporangium calvum_A. The sequence continues at coordinate 21,124 of NZ_JAPFQL010000044.1, read as the reverse complement.
AGCGGGGGGTCACGGGCTCACGCGTGCGGTTCTGGCCCGACCCCCACATCTTCCTCAAGGGGTCGGTGCTCGACTACGACGCCCTCATCGCGCGGGCACGCCAGACGTCCTTCCTCGTGCCGGGGCTGCGGCTCGTCATCCGCGACGAACGGGGCCTTCCCGGCACCCCCGCTGCGGACGGCCCCACGGAGGAGGTCTTCCATCATGACGGGGGGATCACCGAGTTCGTCGAGTTCCTCGCGCCCGACACCGCGATCACGGAGGTCTGGCGTCTGCAGGGCTCGGGGACGTTCAAGGAGACGGTGCCGATCCTCGACAACGAGGGTCACATGACGCCGACCGAGCTCGAGCGCGAGTGCGTCGTCGACGTCGCCCTGCGCTGGGGCCAGGGTTACGACGTGCGGATGCAGTCGTTCGTCAACATCATCACCACCCCGAAGGGCGGCACGCACGTCGCCGGCTTCGAGCAGGCGCTGCTGAAGGTCTTCCGGCGGCAGCTCGAGGTCAACGCGCGCCGGCTCAAGGTCGGAAACGACAAGCCGGAGAAGGACGACATCCTGGCCGGCATGACCGCCGTCATCACCGTGCGTCTTGCAGAGCCGCAGTTCGAGGGTCAGACCAAGGAGGTTCTCGGCACCAACGCGGTCCGGTCGATCGTCGCCAAGGTCGTGGAGACGGAGCTGACCGCCCGGCTGACGTCGACGAAGCGTGGTGACAAGTCCCAGGCGGCCCTGCTGCTCGAGAAGGTCGTCTCCGAGATGAAGTCGCGCATCAGCGCGCGGCTGCACAAGGAGACGCAGCGGCGCAAGAACGCCCTCGAGAGCTCCACCCTGCCGACGAAGCTGCGCGACTGTCGGACGACCGACGTCGACCGGTCCGAGCTGTTCATCGTCGAGGGCGACTCGGCCATGGGGACGGCCAAGGAGGCGCGCAACTCGGAGTACCAGGCACTGCTGCCGATCCGCGGCAAGATCCTCAACGTCCAGAAGGCGTCCGTCTCGGACATGCTCAAGAACGCCGAGTGCGCATCCATCATCCAGGTGATCGGGGCCGGATCGGGACGCAGCTTCGACCTCGCGGCCGCCCGTTACGGGAAGGTCATCATCATGACCGACGCGGACGTCGACGGTGCCCACATCCGCACGCTGCTGCTGACGCTCTTCTTCCGCTACATGCGGCCGCTGGTGGAGGCCGGTCGCGTCTACGCAGCCATGCCCCCGCTGCACCGGATCGAGGTGATCAACGCCGGATCCAAGAAGAACGACCTCATCTACACCTACAACGAGATCGAGATGCGGCGGACCGTGGCGCGCCTGGAGAAGGGCGGCAAGAAGATCAAGCAGCCGATGCAGCGCTACAAGGGTCTCGGTGAGATGAACGCCGACCAACTGGCGGACACGACGATGGACCCGCGTCACCGGACCCTGCGCCGCGTCACCATGCGCGATCTCGAGACCGCGGAGCGCACCTTCGAGCTGCTGATGGGCAACGAGGTCGCTCCGCGCAAGGACTTCATCATCGAGTCCGCCGCCGAGGTGGATCGCGAGCGCATCGACGCCTGAGACGCGGCGCATCGCCCGTCGTCCACAGGGCAGTTCACTCGGGAGGCGACCGGACCGGGGCCTGTCTACGATGACCGTGGCTCGGGCGCTGGAGCCGCACGGGCACCGGCGCACCAGGCCGTCGGCGTCGCCATGGCGCCAGCAGAAACCACAGCAGGGCACGGGCGGCCGGACACGGCGACCGCTCCGATCTCGCCCGCACCGAGAAGGGGGTCGTTGGTGGAGGATCGAGAGACGGTGGCACACCGCACGATGGTTGCGCCGGAAGTCCTCGTCGCCTCGCGGCCGGGTTCGCTGCCCCGGCCGACGCTGCTGACACCGGACGGTGCCGACCACGGCCCGTTCGACACCTCTGCTGCCGCGGGACCCGCCCGCTACCTCGACCCGGCGGAGCTGGAGTGGGCGGGCGCGGCCATCCGTGACATCGCGGGCGCCTTTGCCAGCAGGGTCGTCGGCCAGAGCAGACTGCAGGAGACCTTGCTCGTGGCGTTGCTGACGGGAGGGCACGTCCTTCTCGAGAGCGTGCCGGGGCTGGCGAAGACGACCGCCGCGCAGACCATCGCCCGCGCAGTTGATGGCACCTTCCACCGCATCCAGTGCACCCCGGACCTGCTGCCCAGCGACATCGTCGGCACTCAGGTCTACAACCAGCAGACGGGGGCGTTCCGGACCCAGCTGGGTCCGGTCCATGCCAACTTCGTGCTGCTCGACGAGATCAACCGCAGCAGCGCGAAGACGCAGTCGGCCATGCTCGAGGCGATGCAGGAGCGGCAGACGTCGATCGGCGAACGCAGCTACCCGCTGCCCGACCCCTTCCTCGTGCTGGCCACGCAGAACCCGATCGAGCAGGAGGGCACCTACCCGTTGCCCGAGGCGCAGATGGACCGGTTCATGCTCAAGGACGTCCTCGACTACCCGTCGCCGGCGGAGGAGGCGGAGGTGCTGCGCCGGATCGACGCAGGCGTCTTCACCCACACGTCGGAGCCCGTGACGACCCTCGCCGACGTCAAGCGCCTCCAGGCACTCGTCGGCCGCGTCTACATCGACCCGGCCATCGTGAACTACATCGTCGGCATCGGCTACGTGACGCGTCACGCGGGGGACTACATCACCCCTGAACTCGCGTCCTACGTCCAGTTCGGGGCAAGCCCCCGGGCGAGCATCGCCTTCACCCGTGCCGCCCGCGCCCGCGCCCTCATCGACGGGCGCAACCACGTCGTGCCCGACGACGTCAAGGCGCTGGCCCACCGGGTCCTGCGCCACCGGCTGATCCTCGGCTTCGAGGCGGTGGCCGACGACGTCCCCGTCGAGCGCGTGATCGATGCCATGCTCGGCGGGATCCGCACCCCCTGAGCGGGGCCGCACACGTCATGACGACGCCGCTGTTGACGCGGGTGAAGAGCACCCTCTTCGTCCATTCGCGCCGCCGCTCACGGACGTTGATCGAGGGGGAGTTCGCCTCGGTGTTCCACGGCCGGAGCCTCGACTTCGACGACCTGCGCGACTACGTCCCCGGGGACGAGGTCCGGGACATCGACTGGAAGGCCACCGCTCGCCACAGTGCCCCGCTCGTGCGCCGCTACGTGGCCGCACGGAAGCAGAACCTGATGCTGGTCGTGGACACCGGGCGCGGGATGGCGGCCCTGGCCAAGGGCGGCGAGCCCAAGAAGGAGGTGGCGATCGCCGCAGCGGGACTCATCGGGTATCTCGCCTACCGACACGGGGATCTCGTCGGCCTGGTCCGGGGCGATTCGAGTGGCGCCGTCGCCCACGAGCTGAGGGGGAGTGAAGCCCACCTCGAGCGACTGCTCCGCGCCATCCACGACGCCACCCGCCTCGACGCATCCCGCAGCGAGCTGGCTGCGCTGCTCGGGTGGGTCGCGCGCAACGTCCGTCGGCGGATGCTTCTGCTCGTCGTGGCCGACGACCTCGAGCTCGACGACCAGCTCGCCGGGCTGCTCCGGCGCCTCCAGGTGCAGCACGAGGTCCTGTGGCTCACCGTGGAGGACGCCGATCCGACCGTTCTGAGCACGACCAGGGCCGCTGTCGACGTGTCCGACCACCACGTGCTGCCCACCTCGGTCCGCACCGACCCGCGCGTCCGGGCCGCCTACGCAGAGGCCGCGGCGGCGCGGGCCCGAGCGACGGCCGCCGCGCTCGACGACGTGCGGATCAGCCACGGTCGCGTCGGGGCCACGAGTGACGTGCTCACCGCGGTGTTCGGACTGCTGGAGAGGCAACGGCGTGCGGTCCGCTGAACCTGCGCCCTCGGGCTTCTACGCACCCGAGCCGTACTCCGCGCAGTGGTCCTGGATCGGTCTGGCCCTCTTGATCGTCGTGGCGGCCTGGTACGGCTGGATCTGGTGGTGTTCGACGCGACCTCCCGGCGTCGGCATCCCGCCGCGCATCACCCCCGACCGGCTCACCCGGATCAGGGCTGACTACATCCAGCAGATCGACCTCGTCGTCGCCCAGACCCGTTCAGGTCAGCTCAGCCAGCGTCGAGCCCACCAGCAGGTGAGCGTGCTCGTGCGCCACTTCGTGCAGGAGGTCTCGGGGATCCGCGCTCCGACGATGACCCTCACCGACCTCAACTCGTCGGGGGACCGGCTCGGCACGGTCTCGCACGTCGTGGGGATCCTCTATCCCGGGGAGTTCGACCCGAAGGACACCGCGACCGTGGCCGGCGCAGCAACGGTGGCCAAGGAGGTGGTGGCCCGGTGGAGCTGAGATACCCGGGACTCCTCCTCGTCGTCGGTGGTGTCGTCCTCGCGCTGCTGACCCTGTTGGCTCTGTCCGCCGTGCGCCGTCGCCGGCCCCGACGCGCGGGCCCGGCCGACGCGGCGGTCGCCAACTCAGGGCTCCTGACTGCACTCCCGGAGTACCGACGGGCCCTGCGTCACCATCGGGTGCGGCTGCTCCTGTTCTCGCTCAGCGCGGTTCTTCTCGGCGGTGGGGCCCTGGTGGGGGCAGCCCGTCCGGTCGCCGTCGACATCGAGCGGCCCTCGACCCGCAACCGGGACATCGTCCTGTGCCTGGACGTCTCCGGCTCCATGGCTCCCTACGATGCCGAGCTGGTGCGCACCTTCAGCCGGCTGGCAACACAGTTCGAGGGTGAGCGGATCGGACTGCTGATCTTCAACTCCTCGGCCGTCACGGTCTTCCCACTCACCGACGACTACGAATTCATCCGCGACGAGCTGCACATTGCCCTGCGGTCTCTGTCCGGCGACCGCGAGTTCGAGTACTTCTTCGCCGGCACGTTCAACGGCGCGGGCACGTCACTCATCGGCGACGGGCTCGCCAGCTGCGTGTCAGCCTTCGACCGAGTCGACACGAGCCGGGCCCGGTCGGTGGTCTTCGCGACCGACAACCACGTCGCGGGCGAGCCGATCATGGATCTCGAGGAGGCGACCGAGATGGCCGTCGCTCGGCGCGTTCGGGTCTACGGCCTGAACCCCGAGGAGTGGGGCCAGGACGAGCAGTCGATCACGATGCGGGACCTGGTCTGCTCGACAGCCGGTGACTACTACGTGATGAGTGATCCGGCTGCGGTGGACGGCATCGTCGCGGCGGTCACGGCACAGGAGGCGACCACCATCGAGAGCGCTCCGCGACGGCTCGTGGGTGACAGCCCGGCGCTGGCGATTGCCTTCGCCGGCCTCGGCCTCGCCGGTCTCATCACGGCGGGCAGACGGTGGCGACCGTGAGTCTCCTGCCCGTCGCCCCCACCTGGGTGCTCGTCCTGCTCTGCGCGACGGCACTGGCAGCCATCTGGTGGACCGGGGGTCCCGACGGCGCGCCGGCCGAGACACGGGGTCGGCGCTGGCGGCTGACGGCGGCCGTGGTGCTGCTCGGAGGGGCAGCGGTGCGCCCTGGCCTCCCCGGTGGTGACACGGAGGCCGTGGCGGCGAACCTCAACGTCTACTTCGTCGTGGACACGACCAGCAGCATTCTCGCCGAGGACTGGGGCGGCACCCACCCCCGACTGAAGGGAGTGAGCGACGACATCATGGCCCTGGCCGACGAGCTGGCCGGCGCCCGCTACTCGGTCATCACGTTCGACCAGACGGCGCGCGTCCGGCTCCCGCTGACCACCGACACGACCGCTCTGGGGGCGGCGGTGACGACCCTCCCGGCGGAACCGCCTGCGTACTCGTCCGGCTCCTCGGTGACCGTGGCCGACGACCGGCTGAAGTCGGTGCTCGAGCAGTCCGTCCAGCGGCACCCGGAGCGGGCCCGGATCGTGTTCTACCTGGGCGACGGTGAGCACACGGCTGCCGGGGAGCCGCCACCCTTCACGATCCCCGCCGGGCTCGTGCAGGGCGGGGCAGTGCTCGGCTACGGCACGACCGAGGGGGGCAGGATGAAGACGAGCGGAGGGCGGCAGGACGAGCCTCCGGCCTACATTGCCGACCCGGGGACCGGCGCGGACGCCCGGTCGAGGGTGGACGAGGACCGACTCCGCCAGCTCGCGTCCCAGCTGGGCCTGCCGTACGTGCACCGGCAGGCGGGTGAGCCGGTGACCCCCGCCACGGAGGACATCGACCTCGTGCGCTATGGCTCCACGGAGCATCTCGAGCGTGAGCGGGTCGCCGCCCGTCAAGAGCTCTACTGGCCCCTCCTGTTGGCTCTGGCGGGAGTCGGCTGCTGGGAGCTGGGGGCCGCCCTCCTCGCTCTCGCAGGAAGTCGGCCGCGGCGGGAGGCCGGCGCATGAGCGCGCAGGTGCCCGCCACGCCGGCCAGTCCCGGAGCGCCGATGGCCGCCGGATGGGGTGGGGGAGGCCCTGACGAGGACCGGTCGTACCGTCGGGAGCGGCGCCGCCGGTTGCTGCGGATCTCCGCCCCGGTCACCGGGCTGCTCGTGCTCATCGCCCTGCGTCTACTGACGCTCAACGCCGTCCACGCGGAGACGCGCGCTGGTTACGACGCAGGCGACCGTGTGCAGACGCTCACCTGGGCCGAGCGTCAGGGCTGGCTCAACGTGGTCGAGCGGTTTCGGGCCGCCTTCGCCGTGGGGGACGCATACGTGCTGAGCGGACACTTCGCCCTGGCCCGGCCGTGGTTCGAGGAGGCCATGCTGCTGGTGCCGAAGGGCGGCCTGGACGAGTGCAAGGTCCGCGTCAACCTCGGCCTGACCTACGAGGCGCTCGGCGACGAGGCCGCGGCAACAGGTCGATCCGAGCGGGCCCGGCAGTTCTACGACAAGGCTCGGGCCACGACCCAGGCTCGACCGCCGTTCTGCGATGCACCCGAGGGCGAGGGGACTGGGCAGCAGCTCCGGGATACGGAGGCACGGGTCGAGGCGAAGACCCGGCCCGATGCTGCGAGCGAGCCGCAGCCCGGCGAGACCAGCCCGCCGACGACCCCCCAGCCGACCCCGACGCCGACGCCGAGCGGCGGTGCGACGCAGGGGCCCAGTGCGGAGCAGGAGGAGATGTTGCGCGACCAGCAGCGCCAGAACACGATCGAGCGATACCGCTGGCGGGGCAGGGACGAGGAGGTCGTTCCGGACGGCGGCATCGGCCGCTACCCGCGGCCCTGGTGAGCCGCTGGACCGCTGAGCTTCGGGACCGCTGAGCTTCTGGACCGCGGCGCGCGTCGGCGTCGGCGCGGAGCTGACCGCGACCGAGTGACCCGATGTGCAGCTCTCGACGTGCTTCGGACTCACGCCGGCAGAGCCAGCCGCCCACGCTCCGTGCCGTATGCCGCTGAGCCGGCCCAGCGGCATACGGCGGGGTCAGTCCGGGGCGGGCAGGTCGGGACCGTCGACGATGTCGGCGGAGTACTCGAAGACGTCGACCGCGGCCTTGCCGCAGGACTCGGGACGCGGCTCAGCCATGGCGTGACGGCCGACCTGGACGCGCCAGCGGCGACCGTCCGCATGCTCGACCACCACCAGCGAGTCGTCGGCGTCGTCGTCGGCCTGCGCCCACAACGCGCCGAGGAGAGTCTCGCCGGCCAGGGCCCGGACGTGGGACTCGGCACACTGGACTGGTGCGGGCAGTGGCGAGCGGCCGCGGTCATGGACGCCGCCCAGCAGCTCACGTGGGACGTGGCCCGTGGTGCTGGCCTGCAGCACCCAGCCGGCCGACTCCTCGTCGAGGCGTGCGAAGCCCTGTCCCCACGGCAGCAGCACCGCTGTCGGTGCGAACCGGTGGCCACCGGTGTGCGACACCTCCCACACGCGCTCTGACGCGTCGCTCGACGCGGCGGCTGCGGCAGCCGCCAAGGGCCGACCCCGAACGGCACAGCACACGTCCCGCCGGCCGTTGGTGCAGATGAGCAGGTGCGGTGGCGCGTCCGTGGCTCCGGGCAGCGAGGCCCGCACGAGGACCTGGCGCCCCTTGGCGAGCGCGACCCAGTCGACCGAGAGGAGGTCGCCGGGGCGGTCCACCTCGGCGGCGAGGAGCCAGGCCTCGTCGGGCCGGGCGCCGGCGTGGGCGACGAGCACGCGGTGCGGCCCGTCGCGGTCCGGGTGCCCGCCGGGTCGGCGCATGAGCATGAAGCGGCCACCGGCCCGGGAGCAGCGTCCGTCGAGCTCGGCACCGAGCTCCGCCCCGAGATGCGACTCGAGAGCGGCGACCCGACCCCACGGGCCCGGTTGCTCGAGCACGACGAAGAACGACGCCCGCGCGGACGTGCCGAAGGCGCTCGTCCCGTCCAGGTCCCACAGGACTGAGCAGGCGTCGGCGGCCGGGCTGCCGTGACCCGCCGTGGCGGGATGCCGACCGACCTCGGTCAGTGGCTGGGTGTCCGGCTCGGTGTCCGGCTCGGTGTCCGGCTCGGTGTCCGGCTCGGTGTCCGGCTTGGGCTCGCGCGGCGGACTCGGCTTCGAGCGTGTCATGGCGCAGCCGGGGCGACGACGGCCGCGATCACCGAGTTGGTCGGCGTGCCCGAGCCGTCGCGGCGCCCGGTCGCCGGGGGCAGGTCGATGGCGACACCGTTCGCGGCCGCGGCCCGGACCGGCGTGTTGCCGGCGAACGCGACGACCAGCGTGTCCTCGCCCTTGAGGAAGCGGTGACACCGCACGCCTCCGGTCGCGCGGCCCTTCGCGGGGTACTCGGAGTACGGCGTGACCTTCAGGGAACCGCCCTCCGTGCCGGGCAGGGCCCCAGACGACCCGGCCGAGGTCACGACGAGCCCCTCCCGGGCGGGGTCCGCCACCCCGAAGAAGACGGCACGGGCCCCCGGGGTGAGCTTGACCCCCGCCATCCCGCTGGCTGAGCGGCCCTGGGGGCGAACCGCCTTCGCGGGGAACCGCAGCAGCTGCGCATCATTGGTGATGAAGACCAGGTCGAGGTCGTCCCGGTCCGCGACGCCGGCGCCCACCACGACGTCACCGTCCCTGAGCGTGACGAGGCTCCATTCGTTGCCCTTGGGGGTGTCCGGGGTGACGCGCTTGACGACGCCCGAGGCCGTGCCGAGCGCCACGACCGGAGCGTCTGCGCCGATCGGCACGATCGTGAGCGGCTCCTCGCCCTTGGCCAGGTCGACGTACGCCGCGAGCGGAGCGCCACCGCCGAGGCTCGGGGCGCCGTTGGTCGGGGGCAGGGTGGGCAGCTCGAGCGCCGAGAGGCGGACCATCCGGCCCGCCGTGGTGACGAGGCCGAACTCGCCCCGGGCGGTGGTGCGCACCGCGCCCACCAGCGCGTCGTGCCGCGATCGCGCGCCGTCGGCCGTGACCGGCTCGGCGCTCGCGGTGCGGGCCAGCAGGCCGGTGGAGGACAGCAGCACCCAGCACGGGTCGTCGGCGATCTCGAGGGGCGTTGCGGCGGTCTGCTTGGCCTGGCCGGAGCTCTCGAGCAGCACGGTGCGGCGGGGCGTGCCGTGCTTCTTCGCGACGTCGGCGAGCTCGGTGGAGACGAGCTTCATCAGGAGCTTGTCGTTGTCGAGCAGGGCGCGCAGCTCCTCGATCTGCCGCTCGAGCTCGGACTTCTCGGCCTCGAGCTCGATCCGGGAGAACTTCGTCAGGCGGCGCAGCTGCAGGTCGAGGATGTAGGTGGCCTGTGGGTCGGACAGGTCGAAGACGTCCATGAGGCGCGTCTTTGCGGTGGCCGCGTCGTCGCTGGAGCGGATGACCTGGATGACCTCGTCGATGTCGAGGATCGCGATGAGCAGGCCCTCGACGAGGTGGAGGCGCTCCTCCCGCTTGGCGAGGCGGTGCTCGGACCGGCGCCGGACCACGTCGGTGCGGAAGTCGACGTAGACCTGGAGCAGCTCCTTGAGCCCCATCGTGCGCGGTTGGCCCTCGACGAGGGCGACGTTGTTGATGCCGAAGTTCTCCTCCATGGGCGTGAGCCGGTAGAGCTGCTCGAGCACCGCGTCGGGGTTGAAGCCGTTCTTGACCTCGATGATCAGCCGCAGGCCGTTGGCGCGGTCGGACAGGTCCTTGAGGTCGCTGATCCCCTGCAGCTTCTTGCCCTGGACGAGGTCGCGGATCTTCTCGATGACCTTCTCGGGACCGACGAGATAGGGCAGCTCGGTGACGACGATGCCCTTGCGGCGGGGGGTGATGTTCTCGATCCGCGCTGTGGCGCGCGTGCGGAAGCTGCCGCGGCCGGTGAGGTAGGCGTCGCGGATGCCCTCGAGGCCGACGATCCGGCCACCGCCGGGCAGGTCGGGGCCGGGCACGAACTTCATCAGCTCGTCGAGCGAGCACGACGGGTTGGCGATCAGGTGCCGGGCCGCGCCGATGACCTCGACGAGGTTGTGCGGGGCCATGTTGGTGGCCATGCCGACCGCGATGCCCGAGGCTCCGTTGACGAGCAGGTTGGGGAACGCCGCGGGCAGCACCTCCGGCTGGTACTGCGTGTCGTCGTAGTTGGGCACGAAGTCGACGGTGTTCTCGTCGAGGCTCGAGACCATGAGCAGCGCGGACTCGGCGAGGCGGGCCTCGGTGTAGCGCGCGGCGGCCGGGCCGTCGTCGAGCGAGCCGAAGTTGCCGTGCCCGTCGATCAGGGGCAGCCGCAGCGTGAAGGGCTGGGCCATCCGCACGAGCGCGTCGTAGATGGCGGTGTCGCCGTGCGGGTGGTACTTGCCCATGACCTCGCCGACGATGCGCTGGCTCTTGACGTGGCCGCGGTCGGGGCGGACGCCGAGCTCGTTGGCGCCGTAGAGGATGCGCCGCTGGACCGGCTTCAGGCCGTCGCGGGCGTCGGGCAGCGCCCGGGAGTAGATGACGCTGTAGGAGTACTCGAGGAAGGCGTTCTGCATCTCCTCCTCGACGTCGATCCCGACGATCTTCTCCTCGAAGTCCTCAGGGGGAGGCGTGGTGGTGGTGCGTCGGGCCATGCCGAGTCGAGCTCCTTGCTGCGGTGGGCGAACACCCCATCTTCGCGCAGGCGGGTCAGTGGTCCGAGCCTGCCACGCCGAAGCGGCCCCAGTGGGCGACGTCCGCGGCGCTCCGTCGCGGTCGGCGCAGGCTGGGACTCCGCGGTCCTGGAAGCGGGTGGCCGAGCGAGACGACGCCGACGACCCGCCGAGCCGCAGGGATCCCGAAGGCCTCCTTGACGGCCCCGTGGTGGGTGGGCGGGACGCCGAAGAAGAGTCCGCCGAGTCCCTCGTCCACTGCGGTCAGGAGGATGAGGAGGGCGGCCATCCCCGTGTCGATGTCCCAGTAGGGGACGGGCCAGCGCGCCTCGTCCCGGTCGGTCCAGCCCTTGTCGGGGGCGGCGTAGCGGTCCAGGTAGGCCTCCTTGTCGGAGAGACAGACGATGAGCGCGGGCGCCTGCCGTATGCCGCTGAGCCAGCTGTCGCTCGGAGCGCCCGGATCCGTCGTCGTCCTCCAGAACAGGTCGCGCTCCGCCTCCGTCGTGAGGACGAGGAAGTCCCAGCCCTGGCTGAAACCGGCGCTCGGGGCGCGGACGGCGTTGGCGAGGCATCGCTCCACCACGTCTCGTGGCACGGGCTGGTCGGGGTCGTAGCGGCGGACCATGCGCCGGCGGCGCACCACTTCGGAGAACTCCATGGGGCCAGCGTCGCACCCGGCCGACACCGCGCCGGGACCGCCGGGTCGGCGACGCCGCGGCGCGGGTCGTGAAACGATGGGCCCATGGTGGGAGGCAGTGAGATGCCGTCGACGTCCCCGGTGGTCGGCCCGGGCGGCTCTGGTGTGGCCGCGGAGCCGGAGGACTGGCCGAGGCCCCCGATCGAGTGGGAGGCGGACGTCGTCCTGCGGGACGGCAGCGTGTGCCACGTCCGGCCGATCGAGCCGGCCGATGCGGACCGGCTCCGGCAGTTCCACAACCGCCAGTCCGACGAGTCCATCTACTTCCGGTTCTTCGCCCCGCTGCGGGAGCTGAGCGACCGCGACGTCTATCGCTTCACCCATGTCGACTACCACGACCGGGTCGCCCTGGTCGCCATCCTCAACGGCGAGATCATCGGCGTCGGCCGGTTCGACCGGATCGACGCAGCGAGCGCCGAGGTCGCCTTCAACATCTCGGACCACATGCAGGGCAAGGGAATCGGCTCCGTGCTCCTGGAGCACCTCGCCGCCATCGCCCCCGAGGTGGGCATCACGCGCTTCCGCGCAGAGGTCCTGCCGCAGAACCGCAAGATGCTGATGGTCTTCAAGGACGCGGGCTACGAGGTCGCGAGCCACATCGAGGACGGCGTCGTCGGGCTGTCCTTCGACATCCTGCCGACCGAGCAGTCGAAGGCGGTCCAGCTCTCCCGCGAGCACCGCGCCGAGTCGCGGAGCATGCGCACCATGCTCTTTCCGGAGAAGGTCGCCATCATCGGAGCGAGCCGTCGGGAGGAGTCGACCGGCGCCCTCGTGCTGCGCAACCTCATCCGGGCCGGGTTCGCCGGCGAGCTCTACCCGATCCACCGGGAGGCGGAGGAGATCCAGGGCCTGCGCGCCTATCCCACGATCGCCGACGCGCCCGGGCCCGTCGACCTCGCCGTCGTCGTCGTCCCGGCGGCCGACACGGTCGAGGTCGTCGAGGAGTGCGGACGGGCCGGCGTCAAGGCGCTGCTCGTGCTCTCGTCCGGTTTCGCCGAGGCGGGAGAGGAGGGCGCGCGCCTGCAGGAGCGACTCCGGACCAGCGCCCGGGGTGCTGGGATGCGGGTCGTCGGCCCCAACAGCTTCGGCCTCATCAACAACGAGGCGGGAGTGCGCCTCAACGCGACCCTCGCGTCGATCATCCCGGACGAGGGGCGCCTGGGCCTCTTCGCCCAGAGCGGCGCACTCGGGATCGCCGTGCTCGCCTCGGCCGCGCGACGAGGCCTCGGCATCTCGATCTTCGCGTCGGCCGGCAACCGGGTGGACGTGTCCGGCAACGACCTGATGCAGTACTGGATCGACGACCAGGACACGACCACGGTCGGCCTCTATCTCGAGTCGATGGGCAACCCTCGCAAGTTCTCCCGGATCGCCCGACACCTGGCGTCGGTCAAGCCGGTCATCGTCGTCTCGTCCGGCGTATCCCAGTACGCCGTCCCGCCGGGTCACCGGACCCGGACCCCCAATGTGCCGCCGCAGGCCTTCGACGCGCTGCTCCGACAGGCGGGCGTCATCCGCGTGGAGAACGTCCACCAGCTCTTCGACGTCGCCCAGCTGACCCTGCACCAGCCGCTGCCGAGCGGTGAGCGCATTGCGATCGTGGGGAACTCCGACGCGCTCGGCTCGTTGAGCGCCTCGGCCGCAGAGAGCTGGGGGCTGCGGGTCACCCACGGACCCGTGTCCCTCCTGCCCCAGGCCTCTGCAGAGGAGTTCGCCGAGGCGCTCGACGCCGCGTTCTCCGACCCCAAGGTGGACAGCGTCGTCGTCGCGTTCATCCCACCGCTCGTCACCCCCGACGAGCAGGTCTCGCTCGCGGTCCGCAACGTCGTGGCCAGGCATGACAAGCCGTGCGTGGCGACCTTCCTCGGGATGCGGGGTGTCGACGGCGGGCTGCGCTACACGAGCGGCGACGGTCAGGAAAGGTCCGTCCCGTCGTATGCCATGCCGGAGGACGGCATCCGGGCGCTGCGCTCGGTGACCAGCTACGCCCAGTGGCGGGCCCGCGACCGCGGCCAGCCCGTGGCGCCGGTGGGCATCGACCGGGCCCGGGCCACCGAGCTGCTCGACGCGTGGCTGGCTGAGAGTCCCGACGGGCGCCCGCTCACCCGGGACGAGGTCCGGGAGCTGCTCAACACCTACGGGATCCGGCCCTGGCCGGCCATCGAGGTCTCGAGCGTCGACGAGGCCGTCAGCGCAGCCGAGGAGCTGAGCTACCCGGTCATCCTCAAGTCCACGTCGCCGGTCGTCCGGCACCAGCCTGGTCTCGTGGGGGTCCGCGCCGACCTGGGCGACCCCGACGCCGTCCGCGACGCTCACGCCTCGCTCACCGAACGGCTCGGCCCGCTCGGCGCCGACCGGTTCGTCGTCCAGCGGATGGCGGTCCCGGGCGTCTCCTGCGTGCTCAAGGCGACCGAGGATCCGCTCTTCGGCCCCGTCATCAGCTTCTCGGTAGCGGGGCCGCCCACCGAGCTGCTCGGAGACATCGCCCACCGGATCCCGCCGCTCACCGATGTCGACGTGACCGACCTCATCGACGGAGTTCGTGCCGCGCCGCTGCTCGCCGGCCACCGAGGTGCCGCGCCAGTGCACCGGGCGGCGCTCGCCGACCTCGTCGCGCGGTTGTCCGTCCTCAAGGACGACCTGCGAGAGCTCGCGTCGATCGAGCTGAACCCGGTCAACGCGTGGACCGGGGGAGTCGACGTCCTCGGTGCCGAGGTCGTGATCAGTCCGGCCCTGGTGCGCAAGGACCAGGGACGCCGCAGCCTCACCTGAGGACTGTCGGGGGCGGCCGGCCGACCGGCGCGGGGCCGGTCCCCGCGGATGGGAGGATGTCACCCATGCGACGCGCTACCCATGATGCCGAGCGGGCCCTCCCGGAGGACCTGACGGCGGCGATCACCCGAGCCGGTTACTACCCGGCGCTCGTCTGCGACGTGGTCGAGTCGGCCCTCGCGGGGGAGGAGGTCGTCTCCCACCTGGTCCACCAGGAGACCACGTTCGACCACGACACGGTGCGTCGTCACGTCACGGTCCTGGTTGTCACCGCGCGCCGCCTCGTCATCGCGCACGCGGACGACCACGCCGAGCCCGGGGCGCCGCCGACCGCGACGGCGACGACCGAGACGGTGCCGCTGGACGCGGTCCGCGGAGTCATGGTGACCCACGTCGTGACGGCCCCTGAGTCGTTCGTCCAGTCGAGTCCGGCCAGGGACATCACCCTCACGTTGGGTTGGGGTGCCGTCAGTCGCCTCGACCTGCTGCCTGCACAGTGCGGCGACCCGGACTGCACCGCGGACCACGGGTTCGAGGGGACCGTCGCCTCCGACGACATCTCGCTCCGGATCAGCGCCGCAGCAGACGGTGAGGCGGCGGTCGAACAGGCCCTCGGCTTCGCCCGTCACCTGTCTCGCACGATCGGCGGGGCCGTCGGGCCGTGACCGGCGGATGACACACCACGACGGGACGTCCGGCCCAAAGCCCGACGCGAAGCCGGCTCCGGCTGCTCACCCGGGACCGACCTCCACCCCGGCGCTCGACTGGTCGAGGGGGACCCTCGCCTCCGTGCTCCCCTCGGTCGCCGACCGCCTCGGCGTGCGCCGATACTCCGGGGCCGACGTCTTCGACCTGCCGGAGGTCCGGCGGGCAGTCGTCGTCCTCGTCGACGGGCTCGGCCACGACCTGCTGCGTGAGCGAAGCGGTCATGCCCCCTTCCTGCGCCGGCACCTGCCGGACGCGCACCGGGTGCCCTGCGGTTTCCCGACGACCACAGCGACCTCCATGGGCACCTTCGGCACCGGGCTCCCTCCCGGCGCGCACGGCCTCGTCGGCATGCAGGTGCTCGACCCGCAGGTCGACCGGCTCGTCAACGAGCTGTCCTGGGAGGACGGACCCGACCCCCGCCGCTGGCAACCCCACGGGACGGTCTTCGAGGCTGCGGAGAACGCCGGCGTCGAGGTCACCATGGTGGGCCCGCACTACTTCGAGGGCTCTGGCCTGACGACCGCCGCCCTCCGAGGCGCCCGCTTCGCGTCGGCGCGCACGCTCGAGGACCGGGTCGACGCCGCCGTCGCAGCGGTGCGCGCGGCGCCCCGCGCCCTCGTCTACCTCTACTGGGGCGAGGTCGACAAGGTGGGGCACGTCCACGGCAGCCGCTCGTGGCAGTGGGGAGACGAGGTCGAGTCGGTGGACCAGGCGCTCGCTGCGCTCTCGCGCCAGGTGCCGGACGACACACTCATCGTCGTCACCGCCGACCACGGCATGGTCGATGTCCCCCACGAGCACCGGCTGGACCTGGCCCATGAGCCGGACCTCATGGCCGGGGTGCGGCACCTGGGCGGTGAGCCGCGGTGCCTGCAGCTCTACACGCTCGAGGGCGCAGCCCCTGATCTCGTGCAGGTCTGGCAGGAGCGCGTGGGGGACCGGGCCAGGGTCCTGTTGCGCGACCAGCTGGTCGACGAGGGGTGGTTCGGCCCGGTCGAGGGCCGGGTCGCCGGCCGGATCGGTGACGTGGTCGTCACGATGAACGAGTCCTTCGCCGTCGTGCACAGCGGGCTGATGCGCGCCGAGATCGTCCGGCTGCTTGGCCTGCACGGCTCGACGAGCGACGCGGAGCTCGCCGTGCCGGTGATCGTGGTTCCACCGCGGCGTGGTGTCGTGCGGGCGTCTAGGGTGGGCGATCGTGGCTGAGCTCGTCTTCTTCTCCGGCACCATGGATTGCGGCAAGTCCACCCTCGCCCTGCAGATGGACCACAACCACTCGGCCCGAGGGCGGGTCGGCCTCATCTTCACGAAGATGGACCGCGCCGGGAGCAACGTCCTCTCCTCCCGCCTCGGCCTGTCACGGGGCGCCCTGGAGGTGTCGGACGACCTGGACCTGTGGGAGGCGGTCGTCCACTGCGCCACCGCCGGTCGGCGAGTCGACTATCTCGTGTGCGACGAGGCGCAGTTCTACTCGGCGGCCCAGGTCGAGCAGCTGGCGCGGGTCGTCGACGAGATGGACGTCGACGTCTTCGCCTTCGGCATCACCGCGGACTTCCGGACCGAGCTCTTCCCCGGCAGCAAACGACTGCTCGAGCTCGCCGACCGGGTCCAGGTCCTCCAGGTCGAGGCGCTGTGCTGGTGCGGCCGCCGGGCGACGACGAACGCACGTGTGGTCGACGGCGCCATGGTCGTCGAGGGCGAGCAGGTGGTGGTCGGTGACACCAAGTCGGGGCAGAGCGGAGTCGTGGAGTACGAGGTGCTCTGCCGTCGGCACTACATGCGGCGGATGACGGCGCACGCTGCACGGTCGGCGGCGCTGTCTCCCGAGGTCCTTCCCTTCGACCTCGACGTGTGCGCCCTGCCGCCCAGACCGATCACCCAGTCCGAGTAGCGATCTCGGGCCGGGGCCGCCCCGGAGGGTCAGTCGCCCTTGCGCCCGAACATGATGTCGTCCCAGCTCGGCACGCTCGGACGGCCCGACTTGCGGGTCGACGGCCGCGGCTGGGGCGTGGGTGTCCTGGGCCGGTTGCGAGCCGTGCTCACCTCGTCGGCCGGCGGGTCGTCGTCGAGCTCGTCGGACGCGTCGCCCCGGGTCTGCACCGGCGCCGCTGCGGCGACCGGGCGGTTTCGGCCGGGCCGCTCCTCGGTGCCGCTGCCGGCCGACGGCTTCGGCGTGCGAGTCGGGCGTTCCGACTGGGGGAGCGGCTGGGTCTCGGCTGTCCGTCGTGCGGCGCCTCGGCCCGGTCGCTGTGGAGCGTCCCCCCGCGTGCGGTCGGATCGGAGGGTCTCGTCGCCGTCCGGTCCGTCATCGGTGGCGTCCTCGGTGGCGTCCTCGGTGTCGACACCGATGGCCTCGTCGGCGCGAGGGGTGCCCGGACCGCTGGCGGTCTGGCCACCTTCGGGCCCCCGTCGACGGCGTCGGGTCGACGTCCGGGGCCGCCCTGATGATCCGGCGTCCGCTCCGGCGGGCTCGGCCGTCCGAACGGCGCGGGGATCGTCCTCGGGGTGCCCGTGTGCCGCGGGGGGCAACTCGTCCGAGCTGGGCGTGCGGGCCAGGTCCTCGAGGGGAAGCGCGTCCTCTGGCGCCCGATCGATGCCCGGGACGTCGGCGCCGCGGCCCCGACGCTGTCGGCCACGGTGTGCACTGCGCTCGCGCATCGCCTCGACGAGGTCGACCGGCTCGCTGGACCGGGCGCCACGGTGCCGGGGTGAGATGCCGCCTTCGGCCTCGACGTCGTAGACGTGGCCGGCTCCGGCCAGGGCTGCGAGGTGCGGGGCGGGCAGCGGACCGGGTGCCTGGGTGTCCTCGTCCTCGCTCAGCCAGCGAGCCTCGTCGTCGCGGGCCACCACGGTGCGGGAGAGCGGGTCGAAGTCCCAGGCCGCCTCACGCTGTCGGCCGCCGGCGTTGAAGAGGACCACAACCGTCCAGACGCCCTTCTCGGTGCGCCGCGAGTCCCACCGGGTGGCGTCCGGATCGAGTTCCCTCGACCGGAGGCGTTCGGACACGCGGGCCCCGAGCGTCGAGGCCCCGCCGTGCGAGCCGCGGCTGCGGAGCCGGACCTGCCTCGCCAGACCGGCGACGTGCTCGCGCTCGGCGAGGATCGGCACCTCGTAGCGGTGCACCTTCTCGACGGTCCACCCGGCCCGTTCGGCGACTTCCTCGGCGCTGAGTCCGGCGCGGATCAGCGCCTGCACGTCCTTGGGACGCAGCCCGCCCTCGATCTCGAGCTGGAGCTGGCCCAGGCGCGGACGGTCCCGCCGAGCGGCCGCGCGGAGCGAGTCGTCCAACGGCACCCGGAACCGGTTTCCCTCGTCGTCCGCGAGCAGGAGGTGCACTCCGTCCTCATGGACGCCGATGAGCCTGAGGTCCTGCATGCGTGGAGTCTCCCGGTCGGTCGTCAGCCGGAGGTCGTCCGGCCGCCTGCGTGTCGAGCATGCCACTGCGACGCATGTGGCCAAAGCGACCACGCCGCGCGGGTAGCGTTTGCCTTGCCATGTCGACTCCCTCGTTCCACGCCGCCCAGCTCGCCCTCGACCTCGTGGGCGTGTTCGTCTTCGCGCTGTCGGGCGGGCTCGTTGCGGTGAAGAAGGGGTTCGACCTCTTCGGAGTGCTCGTGCTCGCGACTGCGGCCGCACTGGGTGGCGGGATCCTGCGCGACGTGCTGATCGGCGACGTCCCACCCGTCGGGATCAGCGACTGGCGGCTGCTCGCGGCCGCAGCTCTGGGAGGACTCGTCACCTTCGTCTACCACCCTGGCGTGGAACGGATCTCGAGGCTGGTGCGCGCCCTGGACGCGATGGGACTGGCGGCCTTCGCGGTCGCCGGCAGCCTCAAGGCGGTCTCGTTCGGCGTCACCCCCGTGGCCTCGGTGCTCGTCGGAGTGACGACGGCGGTGGGGGGAGGCGTCATCCGCGACCTGCTCGCAGGGCAGGTGCCGGAGGTCCTCCGTCGTGAGCTCTACGCGGTGCCCGCCGCCATCGGCGCCATCGTGGTCGTCGTGGCCGGGGAGCTCGGCCAGCTCAGCGACTGGGTCCTGTGGGCCGCCGTCGCGCTCGTCTTCGGCCTGCGCATCGTCGCGGTCCGGCTCGACCTCAACGCTCCCAAACCGCTCCGGACCACGGGCGACCCGCAACGAAAGTGACCAGTGATGCAGCCATACGACGCCATTCTCCTGCTCAGCTTCGGCGGCCCTGAGGCACCTGACGAGGTGGTCCCGTTCCTCCGCCGGGTGACGGCCGGCCGCGGGATCCCGGACGAGCGTCTCGAGCAGGTCGGGCAGCACTACTTCCTCTTCGGCGGCCGCAGCCCGATCAACGACCAGAACCGCGCCCTGATCGCGGCGCTGCGAGCGGAGCTCGACGCGCGCGGCGACGCCACCCCGGTCATCTGGGGCAACCGCAACAGTGCGCCGTTCCTCGCGGACACCCTGCGGGAGGCCCACGAGGCCGGGATGCGCCGCCTCGTGGCCGTGACGACGAGCGCCTACTCGTCCTACTCGTCGTGCCGCCAGTACCGCGAGGACCTCGCGGCCGCCGTCGACGAGCTGAAGGAGGAGGGTCGCGAGCTGGTCGTGGACAAGATCGCTCCGTACGCGCCGCGCGACGGCTTCCGGCGGGCCAACGAGCATCGCCTCGTCGAGGCGCTCCGGACCCTTGAGGGCACTCCGGACGAGCAGGTGGCCCTGCTCTTCGTCACCCACTCGATCCCGACGGCGATGGACGAGACGTCCGGCCCGGGTGACGGGGAGGGACATCTCTACCAGCGCCAGCACCTCGCGCTCGCCTCCGCCCTCACCGAGGGGGCCAATGCCGCCCTCGGTCGTGATCTCACCGGCGAGCTCGTGTTCTGCTCACGCTCGGGTCCTCCGCAGCAGGCGTGGCTCGAGCCGGACGTCAACGACCGACTCCGGGAGCTGGCCGCCGAGGGACGCACCGCGGTCGTGGCCGCCCCGATCGGCTTCGTGTCCGACCACATGGAGGTCGCCTACGACCTTGACACGGAGGCGGCGGCAACCGCTCGCGACCTCGGCCTGCACTTCGTCCGCGCCGGCACCCCCGGAACCGACCCGCACTTCGTCGCCGACCTCGTGGACTCCGTCGCGGAGCGGGCCGCGCAGGCTCGCGGAGAGCAGACGCCCGACTTCGAGGGACGGATGCCCGCCGTCTGTGCGCCAGGCTGCTGCCCGAACCTCCGGGCTGCCAGGCCGGCCCTCTGCGGCCGGGACTGAGCCGTGGCGGACGAGCAGCAGGTGCAGGTCGAGCTCTCCGAGCACCTGCTGGAGGAGCTCGAACGGCTCTCTGTCGACCTCGCGCTGGCAGCGGGACGGCTCATCCGCGACGAGCGACCCCAGCAGGTCGGTGTCTTCGCCACCAAGACGACCGACACGGACGTCGTCACGGTGATGGACCAGCGCTCGGAGGCGCTGCTCCATGAGCTGATCCGGGCGGCCCGACCCGATGACGGGATCCTGGGGGAGGAGGGCGTCGACATCGCGGGCACGTCCGGGTTGACCTGGGTCATCGACCCCATCGACGGGACGGTCAACTACCTCTACCAGATCCCGGCCTACGCGGTCTCCGTCGCCGTCGTCACCGGTGACGCCCGGAGCCAGGAGGGCTGGCGGCCGGTGGCCGGCGCCATCGCCGACCCCTCGCTCCGAGTGGTCCACCACGCGCGTCGTGCGAGTGGGGCCTGGACGGTGGCCGAGGCCGAGGCCGCCGACGGTGACCTGTCGCACGGTCGCCGGCTCGCGGTCTCCAACGAGGTGGAGCTGGGCCGGTCGCTGCTCGCGACCGGCTTCGGCTACGACCCGCAGGTTCGCGCCCGCCAGGCCGAGGTGCTGCGCCGCGTGCTCCCGCTGGTGCGCGACATCCGCCGGATCGGCAGCGCCGCGCTCGACCTCGTCCGGGTGGCCGACGGCTCCGTCGACGCCTACGCGGAGTCCGGGCTCAACGCGTGGGACCTCGCGGCGGGCTGGCTCATCGTCGAGGAGGCCGGTGGCGTCGTCGTCGGAAGCACCGGCCCCCCGGGCAAGGCCCTCACCGTCGCCGCCGGGCCCGCACTCGTGGAGCCC
>NZ_JAPFQL010000043.1 GCF_028446585.1 Intrasporangium calvum | reverse complement strand
GACTCTCCCGCACGTACGGGAGAGTCGGGACCGTCCGGAGCGAAGCGGGCCGTCGTCCAGCGGACGAGCTGCCCTTCCGAGGCGATGGTCAGCGGGTGCGGACCGGGCGTAGCTCGGCTGCGGCCGCGAACTGGAGGCCGTTCGTCGCGCTCAGGGCCTCGAGACGCAGGTAGCGCGCCGTGTGCGGCGCGAATCGCACCTCCTCCTCACCCTTGGTCGCGGCGAAGGTGCCCGCCGCCACCTGTGTCCACGTCACGTTGTCGTCGCTGACCGACAGCACGTAGTCGGCGATGTCGCCGTTCGTGCCGGCGGCGCGGCGAAGGTACCGCAGCGCCGTGAGCGGCTGGGCGGCGCCGAGGTCCACGGTGATCTGGTGCGGGTACGTGGCCGCGGTCCCGGTCCACTTCGAGTGCCAGATCGTCGCCGGGTTGCCGTCGACGGCGTTGGCGGCGCGACCGTTCTCGCCGACGGTCTCCTCGCTGGAGAACGAGCCGATCGAGAGGTCGGCGGCCGGCACGAGCTCCTCACCGGCGCGCAGGTCGTTGGACACCTCCACGCTGTGGATGGTCCCGACGAATCCCCACCGGTTGTTCGGTGCAGCCGGGGCTCCGTTGACGGAGAAGTGGCCTCGGTTCATCCCGAGGGTGAGGTTCGGCTCGCCGCTCGGGTTGAGGGCGTGCGGTTTGGTCAGCGCGGTGACGTCTGCGAAGAAGCCCTGCGCGTCGACCTGGGCGATGACCTCGTCGTCGAGGATCAGCGACGTCACGCCCCGGTTGCTCGCGGCGATGAGCTCGTGGACCTTGCCGTCGGCGACGTCGACATTGCTCTGGAGCCGCACGGGATAGGTGCTCGCCGCAGTGCGGACCTCGACGTAGGGCTTGCCGCCATTGAGCGAGACGATGACGTCGCGCACGGCGCTGATCGGGTCGGCGAGCGACAGCAGGGTCCCCACGACGGGGCGCGAGGAGGTGCTGAACCGCACCGTGACGGCCCCGCCCGTGAGGTCCTTGACGGCGCCCACCCGGTCGGTGAGGTCGGTGATGGTCGAGCCGTCGTACGTGCGCTCCGTCGTGTCGCTCAGGACGACGTTCCCGCCCTTGACGACGATGCTGCCGCGACCGTGCGAGGTCCCCTTGTCACTGAAGAAGGTGGCCGAGTAGGGGTACGCGTTCGTCGTCGCACCCTCGGGCACCTGGACGGGCACCCGCACCGTCACGGTGCGGCCGCGGTCGATCTTGCCGACCGTGACCTCCGGTGCCGAGAAGCCCGCCGGCACGTCGAGCACGACGCGTCCGCCGTCGATGGCGCCCGTCTCCTGGCTGGTCACGGTCACCTCCACCTCGGCGGTGCCACCGGGCGCGCCGGCGGTCGTGGCGCGGCTCGTGATCGGTGCGCACACGCCGTCCAGCCAGTCGGCCCCGAAGCGGGCGAAGCTGATGTGCTGATAGCCGCCGCGCTCGTAGAGGAGGCCGAACTGCCCGTCGCCCAGGGGAGTGAGGGTCGAGTACTCGGCGGCGCCCGCCTCGACGACCTTCTTGATCGGCCAGGTCTCACCGTTGTCACAGGACTGACGGATGGTGAGGTTGCGTCGACCGCTCTGGGTCGCCGTGTTGCTGAAGAGGAGCTTGCTCGCGTCCGGTGAGCTCGGGGCCGCGTCGCGGTCGTAGCGGATGATCGACCCGTTGTTCTGCGGGTCGATCAGCTCGTCATCGGAGCGGAGGCCCGACCAGGTCTCACCGCTGTCGCTCGAGTAGGCGACCTTGCGGTAGCCGCCCGGGGCGCGCGAGTTGAGCATGAGGCGCCCGTCGGAGAGCTCGACGACCTTGTTCTCGTCCATCCCCGGCCCGAGCAGCTCACCGAAGCGCCACGTCTCGCCGTGGTCGTCGCTGATCAGGCTGGCCGCCCAGTTCCCGCCCTGGTATCGGACCGCGTACTGCTGGACGAGCCGCCCCTGATGCGGGCCGCGTTGGATCTGGATGCCCTCACCGGACGCGGCGAAGAGGCCGGCCCAGCGCGGGTCCTTCGCCTCGTTGGTCAGGCGGCGGTGCTGCCAGGTCAGGCCGTCGTCGTCGGACCAGCTGACATCGGCGTGCAGGACGTCGGGGTCCGAGTCGTCGTTGCCCGTCGTCGAGCCGAAGTAGCCCTGGTTGATCGACGCGGCGTGGAAGAGCCAGATCCGACCCGTCTCGCGGTCGGTCACGAGGCTCGGGTCGCCGAAGCCGGGCTTGCCCGGCTCGTAACGGACGACCTGGCGGTCCTGCCAGGTCGTGCCGGCATCGGTGCTGCGCCGGACGACGAGGGCGATGTTGCTGGGCACGTCGCCGTACGTCGGGCGACCGTCGTAGGCCGCGACCAGCGTGCCATCGGTCGACTGCGTCAGCGCCGGGATGCGGTAGACGGGGTAGCCGTCGCCGGTGTGGTCGAGGTCGGTGCGAAAGATCCCCGGCTCGTCCGTTGCGGCCACGGACGAGACTGCGGGGATCACTCCCAGTGGAAGGGCCAGACTGAGGGCGAGGCCGGTGACGGCCGCGCGACGTGCAGGCATGGAACTGCTCCTCTTCATTGAAGAAACCAGGTCAAACAGGTCATCGGACATACGATGTCTGATGACCATATTCGCCCGTTTGAGTCCCGGCAAGAGCAGATCCACGCTTCGAAGCGGCACCGGGCTCAGCGGCATACGCCCTGATGCAGCGCTGGCGGAGGTCAGCGGAAGAGCGCGTCCACCAGCGGAATCCGCCGCCGGTAGCCAGCCAGGAGCTCGCGCGCGACGGTCACCGAGTCGACGAGCGGGTGCAGGGCGAAGGCCTTGACGGCGAGCCCCGGGTCGCCCGTCCGGGCCGCCTCGATGACCAGCCGGTCGACGGCCTTGACCTGCTGGACCAAACCGAGGTGGTGCAGCTCGAGCGGAGCTCGCGGGTGGGGCGTGGGCCCGCTGCGATCGACCCGGCACGGGACCTCGACCACCGCGTCCTCCGGCAACCCGGGCACCGTGGAACCGTTGCGCACGTTGAGGATCAGCTCCGCGGGCTCGTCGCGCGCGATCGCCGCCATGAGGGCCAGCGCGACACCCTCGTACCCGCCACCCTGCGCATCCTCCTCGTCACGCTCCTCCCCCTCGGCGCGCGCCTCCTGCATGTAGGTGGCGTTGCGGTCGAGACGCACCTGCTCCCACTCGCCGAAGGGATCCGTGCTCGACTGCCGGGCAGGCGCATAGAAGGCCGCCTGCTGCGCCACGAGGTACTCGCCCCGCGTCTGCTCCGCCGCACGGGCCTTCGCCACCGCCTCGCGGGTGAAGTAGTAGTAGTAGAGGTACTCGTTGGGGATCGACCCGAGCGAGCGGAGCCACTCCGTGCCGAAGAGCCGGCCCTCCTCCATGCGGGCCAACCGCGCGTCGTCTGCGAGCAGCTCAGGCAGCCGGTCCTTGCCGTCGACCGTCACCGCGCGCAGCCAGCCGAGGTGGTTGAGCCCGACGTAGTCGAGCCGGGCGTCCGACTCGCTGGCTCCCAGGAGCCGGATCGCCTTGCGTGCCATGGCGATCGGACTGTCGCAGATCCCTACGACTCGGTGTCCCAGCACGGCCGACATCGCCTCGGTGATCATCCCGGCCGGGTTGGTGAAGTTGATGACCCACGCATCGGGGGCGAGCGCAGCGACCCGGTGGGCGACGTGGAGGGCCACCGGGACGGTGCGCAGCCCGTAGGAGATGCCGCCCGGGCCGACGGTCTCCTGCCCGAGCAGGCCGTGCTCGAGGGCGACCCGCTCGTCCGCGGTGCGCCCCTCGAGGCCTCCGGTGCGGATCGCACAGAAGACGAAGTCGGCACCCTCGAGCGCCGCGTCGAGGTCGGTGCCGGTCCGGACGCGCGGAGGATCCGGGACGCCGGCCGCCATCGCCTCGAGCACCTGGGTGATCGTCTCGAGCCGGCCCTCGTCGACGTCGTGCAGCCACACGTCGGTGATCCGCCGCTCGCTGCGGTCTCGCAGGAGGGCGCCGAACACCAGGGGAGTGCGGAACCCGCCGCCGCCGAGCATCACCAGCTTCATGCCTCGATCACCTCCGTGCCGCCCTGCCGCCGTGCCGCCGTTCCCCCGCGGCGAAACCCACCGTAGCAACGCCCGACCACCGCAGCGTCGGGCTGAACGGCCCGCGGGGGTGTGCTTGCCCAGCCCCGGCGCCGCTGGAAGGATCCCCAACATGGGTGGGGCGACAGCAGGAGGCACAGCGACGTCCGGGCCGCACGTGCCACACCCTCCCCGCCGACCTTCGCCGAGCCCGCCGGACGAGCGCCGACGGTCGACCGACCTCGACGTCTTCATGGCCGGCACCGTCTTCCTCGACATCGTCTTCACCGGGCTCGACCACCGACCGGCAGGCGGCGAGGAGATGTGGTCGACCGGCATGGGCTCCGCCCCAGGCGGGATCGCCAACCTCGCCGTCGCGGCGAGCCGGCTGGGGCTCCGGACCGGCCTCGCAGCGGCGTTCGGCGACGACGCATACGGAGACTTCTGCTGGTCCACCCTCGCCGAGCAGGAGGGCGTCGACCTCTCCCGGTCGCGGCGGTTCCCCCATTGGCACACACCGGTCACCGTCTCCATGGCCGACGCCCACGACCGAGCCATGGTGACCCACGGCCATCCGCCGCCCGTGGACCTCGGCGAGATGATCGGCGCCCCTCCCCGATCCGCCGCCGCCATCGCCGACCTCGGGATGACCTGGTCGGGCGGGGAGAGCGCCCGGACCTGGGTGCAACGCGCCAAGGAGCAGGGGACCCTCGTCTTCGCCGACCTCGGCTTCGATCCCACCGGCGCCTGGGACCGCACGGTCCTCGAACAGCTCCGACACTGCCACGCCTTCATGCCGAACGCGGTGGAGGCGATGGCCTACACCCGGACCGAGACGCCTCAGGAGGCGCTCTACGCGATCGCCGACCTCGTCCCGCTCGCCATCGTGACCAACGGCGCCCACGGGGCGCTGGCCCTCGACACGGCCTCCGGTGAGGAGGTCGCGGTGCCGGCGCTGCGGACCCGCGCCCTCGATCCGACGGGCGCCGGGGACGTCTTCGGCGCCGCCGTCGTCGTCGGCACGTTGGAGCGCTGGCCGCTGGTCGACCGGATCTCGTTCGCCAGCCTCTGCGCCGCCCTCGCGGTCCAGCACTTCGGCGGCTCCCTCGCCGCACCCGGGTGGGGCGACATCGCAGACTGGTGGGCGGACCTGCGATCGGTTGCGGGTGCGACCGCCTACGAGCACTCGCTCCTGCGCCGGTTCGCCTTCCTCGACGACGTCATCCCCACCGGGCCGATCGCCACCACCCGTCGGGCCGAGGCGACACTCGCCCACCTGAGCGACCTCCCACACCCCGACGGCGCCGCGCCCCCACCAGCATCGATGTGAACGACAACCAAGGAGTCACCATGAGTCGCAAGGTTCTTCGGACCACCGCCCTCGCTGGTCTGGTGGGCGTGCTGGGCCTGGCCGCCTGCACGCCGGGGTCAGGCGGCACCGCCGCCCCGAGCCAGCCGGCTCCCAACGCGTCCGTCACCACGGACGCCGCCTCCCTCGGCAACGTCACCCTGACCGTCTGGGACCAGGAGGTCCGCGGCGGCCAGGAGAAGCAGATGTCGACCCTCATCTCCCAGTTCCAGCAGGCCTACCCCAACATCAAGATCGAGCGGGTCTCGCGGTCCTTCGACGACCTGACCAAGACGCTCCGGCTGGCGCTGAGCGGCAAGGACGCGCCGGACGTCGTCCAGGCCAACAACACCCGATCGCAGATGGGCGCCTTCGTCACGGCGGGCGAGCTGGTCAACCTCGACCCGTGGGCCAAGGCCTACGGCTGGGACCAGCGCTACCCGGAGTCGGTGCGGGCCGTGTCGTCCTACTCCACCGACGGCACGACGTTCGGCTCGGGCAGCCTCTTCGGCCTCCCCCAGGTCGGCGAGGTCGTCGGCGTCTTCTACAGCCGCAGCAAGCTCGCGAAGCTTGGGATCCAGCCCCCCACCACGTGGGCCGAGTTCGACGCGGCCCTCGCCACCGCCAAGGACAAGGGCGAGGTGCCCCTCGTCCTCGGCAACCTCGAGAAGTGGCCGGCCGGGCACGTCTTCGGCGTGGTGCAGGGGCGCTACGTCCCCGCCCCGGAGATCCGAGCCCTCGGCTTCGGCCAACCGGGCGGCGACTGGACCTCGGCCGAGAACGTCAAGGCCGCGCAGACGCTCGTCGACTGGGTCGACGCCGGCTACTTCAACTCCGGTTTCAACGGCCAGGACTACGACCCGGCGTGGCAGGGCTTCACCAAGGGTGAGGGTGTCTTCCTCATCGCCGGCTCATGGCTGCAGGCCGACCTGTCCGCCGCGATGAAGGACGATGTCGGCTTCATGCTGCCCCCGCCGTCCGAGGCCGGCGGCACGGCCGTGACGACCGGTGGCACCGGCCTGCCCTTCGCCATCACGAGCAAGGCCGAGAACAAGGACGCCGCCGCTGCCTACATCAACTTCATCACCAGCCCCGACGCGATGAAGGTGCTGGCGGAGAACGGCAACCTCCCGGTCGTGGAGACGTCGCAGCAGACGGCGCCCGACGCGCTGGGCAAGGACGTCTACGCCGCGTTCGACGCGGTCTCCCGGGCGGACGGCCTCGTCCCCTACCTCGACTGGGCGACGCCGACCATGGGCGACACCCTCGGCGCCACGCTCCAGGACCTGCTCGCCAAGAAGGTCAGCCCCGCGGACGCGCTGGCCACCCTGCAGAAGGACTACGCGGAGTTCACCTCCAAGTGAGCTCCGGCACCGGCAGCACGACGAGGAGAGCCGGCCCACCGGGCGAGCCCCGGCGGGTCGGCTACCTCTTCGTGCTGCCCGCGTTCGCGGTGTACGCCGCCTTCGCGCTCTACCCGCTCCTCAAGGCGGTCTACCTCTCGCTGTGGCACTGGGACGGCCTCACCCTCGCCACCTGGGCCGGCCTGTCGAACTACGCCGACGTGCTCGGCGACGAACGGTTGCGCGGTGCCTTCGCGCACGCCTTGGTGCTGATGGTCTTCTTCGCCGTGCTCCCGCTGCTCGTCGGGCTCCTGCTCGCCGCGGTGCTGCACCGGGCGAAGGTGCGCGGGCTGCCCTTCTTCCGCACGGTCGTCTTCCTCCCGCAGGTCGTCGCCATGGTTGTCATCGCCGTTGCGTGGCGGCGGATCTACGCGCCCGACGGCTCCCTCAACAGCCTGCTCGGCGCCGTGGGACTCGACTCGTGGGCCCGCGGCTGGCTCGGTGACTACACCTTCGCGCTGCCTGCGGTGGGCGTCGTGGGCACTTGGCTCGAGAGCGGTCTGGTCACCGTGCTCCTCCTCGCCGGGATGTCGCGCATCCCCACGGAGCTCTACGAGGCGGCCCGGCTCGACGGGGCGGGACCCGTCCGCGAGTTCCTCAGTGTGACCCTCCCCTCGGTCCGGGCCGAGATCGCGGTCGCCCTCACGCTGACCGTCATCGCGGCACTCAAGACGTTCGACCTCATCTACATGACGACCTCCGGCGGCCCCGGGTACTCCACGACCGTCCCGTCCTACGAGGTCTATCGGCAGGCCTTCGAGGTCGGGCAGGTGGGCCTCGCGAGCACCATCGGCGTCGTCCTCACGGTGATCATCTTCGCCATCTCCTTCGTCATCACCCGCATCGGCGACCGGGGCGGTGACTGATGCGCGTCTCCGGCTCCGAACGTCTCGCCAACTACGCCATCCTCATGGCGTTCGCGGTCTTCGCGCTCTATCCGCTGGTCGGCATCGTCGCTGCCGCCCTCCAGCCGGACACCCAGGCCCCGGGAGGCCTGGCCAACTTCGGGCAGGCTTGGGAGATCGGCCGGTTCGGCTCCTACCTGCGGGCCAGCGCGCTCGTGTCGGTCTTCGTGGTGGCGGTGAGCACCGTCCTGTCCATCCTTGCCGGGTTCGCCTTCGGGACCATGCGGTTCCGGGGCAGCGAGGCGCTCTTCTACGTCATGCTCATCGGCATCATGGTGCCCGCCGAGGCGATCGTCGTCCCGCTCTTCTTCGACCTGCGCGCACTCGGGCTCACCGACACGTTCTGGGCGCTCGCCCTCCCCCAGGTCGCCCAGTCGGTCGCCTTCGGCACCTTCTGGCTGCGAGCCTTCTTCCGGTCGAGCAACCGCTCCATCATCGAGGCAGCCCGGCTCGACGGGGCCTCGACGTGGCGGATCCTCTGGCAGGTGCTCGTGCCGCTGTCCCGCCCCGCCCTGGTCACCCTCGTGGTCCTGACCTTCATGTGGACCTGGAACGAGTTCCTCATCCCGCTCGTCATGGTGCCGACCAACGAGTCCCTGCGCACCGCTCCGCTCGGGCTGGGCTTCTTCTCCGGCCAGTACACGCAGGGCTTCTCGCTCCTCGCGGCTGGGGCCGTCATCGTGGCCGTGCCCGTCGTCGTGCTCTACCTCTTCCTCCAGCGGCACTTCATCGCAGGGATGCTGGAGGGCGCGGTGCGCGACTGAGCCCGGCACGCGACAACCGAGTGGGGAGACCCCGAGGGCCGCCCCGGGCCGGGACCTTCAGCCCCCGACGGTCACCGTGGGACAGGGTGGCAGCGTCGGACCGGTCGACGTCTGCTTCGGGACCGGCCCGAACTCCTTCCAGGCGTTGCCGAGGACGAGGTCGATCGTGTCTCCCTTGCGCTTGCCCTTGACGAGCTTGGCGCCCTTGATGTGCTGGGCGAGCAGCTTGGCCGACTCCTCACCCTCGGGCCCGTAGCGGATGTGCGCCGCTTCCTTGATCGTCTTGTTCTGGGGGTCGTTGGCGACGAGGGCGACCTTGAACCCCCGGTCCGCCGCCCGTTTCGACGTGGTCAGGGCCAGGCCTGAGCGGCTCGTCGCGTTGTAGACGTTGACCGTGACGTCGGCCGGCCGCAGCGGCGCCTCGACCACCTCGGTCGTGCAGGGCCCGGGCTTGGGAGCGGTGTCGCGGAAGTAGGTCGAGGCGTAGTAGAAGGCACCCGCCAGGGCGAGGAGGAGGACCGCGAGCGTCACCGTGGCGCGACGCCGGCGGCGTGCGCGGAACTCGAGCGCTTCCGCGTCATCGACCAAGCTCATGGGACTCCTCCACACTCACCTCCAGAGCCGCTCCCCCGACGAGATCGACAGAGCCTGTGTCAGGAGAGTACGAGTACTCGCGCGTGGAGAACAGGCCGCTGCTGCAACGCGGCGCGCAGCGCCCGGTGCAGACCGTCCTCGAGGTAGAGCTGGCCCTCCCACTCCACGCAGTGCGGGAAGAGGTCGCCGAAGAACGTGGAGTCGTCGGCGAGCAGGCCGCGCAGGTCGAGCGTGCTCTTCGTGGTGATGAGCTCGCCGAGCTGGACCACGCGGGGCGGGACGTTGGACCAGTCCTTGGCCGTCACGAGGCCGTGGTCCGGATAGGGGCGGGAGTCACCGACGGCCTTGAAAATCACGTCGCCACTATAGGCAGGGTTGTCGCCGGCCGTGGCTAGAGTGCGAGGCGTGACCGACCCAGCCGCAGCGATGACCCAGCTCGACGAGATCGTCTCCGGATACGCCTTCGAGGGTGGCGTGATCAAGCTCGGCGCCGCCGTGCTCGACGGGGAGGCCCACCCCGACGCGCCGGTCCAGGTGCCGCTCAACGTGCTCAACCGGCACGGGCTCGTCGCCGGCGCCACGGGGACGGGCAAGACCAAGACGCTGCAGCTGATGGCCGAGCAGCTGTCCGACGCCGGCGTGCCGGTCTTCCTCGCCGACATCAAGGGCGACCTGTCCGGCCTCGCCAGCGCGGGCGAGGGCGGCGACAAGATCACGCAGCGAGCGACATCCGTCGGCATGCCGTGGGAGGGCCGGGGCTACCCGACCGAGTTCTTCTCCCTCGGTGGCCTCGGCAGTGGGATCCCCGTGCGGGCGACGATCACGTCCTTCGGTCCGGTGCTGCTGTCCAAGGTGCTGGGGCTCAACGCCACACAGGAGAGCAGCCTCGGCCTGATCTTCCACTATGCCGACAAGAACGGCCTGGCCCTGCTCGACCTCAAGGACCTGCGCGCGGTCATCACCCACCTCACCTCGGACGAGGGCAAGGCCGACCTGAAATCACTGGGCGGGCTCTCCTCGGCCACGGCCGGCGTGATCCTGCGCAACCTGATCACCTTCGAGGACCAGGGCGCTGACCGGTTCTTCGGCGAGCCGGAGTTCGACACCACCGACTTCCTGCGGACCACCGCCGACGGCAAGGGCGTCATCTCGTGCCTCGAGCTGCCGCAGGTCCAGGACCGCCCGCAGCTGTTCTCGACGTTCCTCATGTGGCTGCTCGCGGACCTCTTCCACGACCTGCCCGAGGAGGGCGACCTCGACCAACCGAAGCTCGTCTTCTTCTTCGACGAGGCCCACCTGCTCTTCGACGACGCGAGCAAGCCCTTCCAGGACGCGATCGAGCAGACGGTGCGCCTGATCCGCTCCAAGGGCGTCGGCGTCTTCTTCGTGACGCAGTCCCCCAAGGACGTGCCGGCCGACGTCCTCGCCCAGCTCGGCAACCGGGTCCAGCACGCCCTGCGTGCCTTCACACCGGATGACGCGAAGGCGCTCAAGCAGGCCATCGACACGTACCCCCACACGCAGTACGACCTCAAGAAGCTGCTCACGTCCCTCGGCATCGGCGAGGCCGTCGTCACCGTCCTGTCCGAGAAGGGCGTGCCCACGCCGGTGGCCTGGACGCGGATGAAGGCCCCGAACTCCCTCATGGACCCGTCCCCCCAAGCGACCGTCGACGAGATCATCGCCCGCTCGCCGCTGGCCCAGAAGTACGCCGAGGTCGCGGACCGCGAGTCGGCCTACGAGCTGCTCGCCAAGCGCCTCGAGGCCGCACCGACCCCTGAGGAGGACCCGGACCCCGAGCCGAGGACCGCGCGAGAGTCGGAGCCGACGCGCCCGCCCAAGGAGGATCCGGGCCTGGTCGAGCAGGTCGTGTCGTCGGGCGTCTTCCGCTCGATGCTTCGCTCGGCAGGCACGGTCATCGGCCGGGAGATCACACGGAGCATCTTCGGCACCTCTCGTCGGCGGCGCTGAGACCGATGAGCACGGATTCGCCTGCCCTGCAGGGCATCTCGGTCGTCACCATCGCGACGAACGTCCCCGGCCCAGTCACTGCTGCCCGCCTCAAGGCTCTCGGAGCGACCGTCACCAAGGTGGAGCCGCCCTCCGGCGACCTGATCACCAGCGTCGCCCCTGACTACTACGCCGAGCTGACCGCGGGGCAGGAGGTCGTCACCCTCGACCTCAAGACGCCAGAGGGTGGGGTCGCGATGGAGGCCCTCCTCTCGGCAGCGGACATCTTCATCACGTCGCACCGGCCCTCCGCGCTCGCCCGGCTCGGCCTCGACTGGGACAGCGTCCACGCGCGTCATCCGCGCCTGTGCCACGTCGCGATCGTCGGGCACCCCGGCCCCGACGCGGAGGTCCCGGGCCACGACCTGACGTATCAGGCGGTGAACGGCCTCATCCTCGCCGACGGCGGCACACCCCGACTGCCCGCCACCCTCATCGCCGACCTGGCGGGTGGTGAACGCGCGGCGACGGCAGCGCTGACGGCGCTCTTCGCGCGGGAGCGGACCGGCGCGGGCAGCTACTGGGAGGTGGCCCTGTCCGAGGCTGCGGAGGCCATGGCGGACCCCTTGCGGCATGGGCTGACAGCGCCGGGCGGCCTCCTCGGTGGCGCGGTCCCCGGCTATGCCATCTATCCGACCCAGGACGGTTTCATCGCCTGCGCCGCGCTGGAGCCCCACTTCCTGGCCCGGCTCCAGGGACTCCTCGGCGCCGGCGACCGCGACGGCCTCGCCGCGGCCTTCCGCACGCGGCCCGCAGCCGAGTGGGTCGAGTGGGCCCGGGAGCACGACCTGCCGATCGAGGCGTTGCCGCACGCCTGACCCCACCACGCGCGCAGGTGGGGGTGCGTCGCGAAGCGAGCTCAGCGGCATACGACATCGTCCGTATGCCGCTGAGCCGGCTCCGCGCCCACCCTCTGCTTGGGTGCCGGGTGGACGACCTCCTTGAACCTTGGCGGCGGCGTGCCGGAGGTACTGGCCGGGCAGCCAGAGGTAGGCGAAACCGCGACGGAGCCGCAACGCGACCTCGCTCCTCTAGGGTGGCCGAATGGCCGACGGCAGCCCTCCGCCCGTCCTCCCTGACGGGACGATCGTCCTTCGACTGCCCTTCGACGGGCGGTGGCTGGCCCAGAACAGCCCGGCCCGCCGAGTCCCGAGTCACGGCGTTGACCTCTTCGGCGAGACCTACGCCATCGACTTCGTCGCGGTCGACGACCGGCGCCGCAGCGCGCCACGGGACTGGCGCACCTGGCTCGCGACAGAGCCTCCGGAGCGGTTCATCGGCTTCGGCCGGCCGCTGCTCGCGCCCGCTGACGGCGTGGTCGTCGCCGTGCACGACGGCGAGGTCGACCACGAGGCCCGGCGCTCCCAGCTCGCCCTCGTGCCCTACGCCCTGGGCCAGGCGGCGCGTCTGCGCGGCGGAGTTCAGGCGATCGCCGGCAACCACGTCATCTACGAGCTGCGGGAACACCGGGCGTTCGTGGCGCTGGTCCATCTGAGGCGGGGGTCTCTGCGCGTGGCGGTCGGCGACCGCGTGGTGGAGGGGCAGCACCTCGCCGACTGCGGCAACTCCGGCAACTCGACGGAGCCACACGTCCACCTCCAGGTCATGGACAGTGCGGACCTGTCCGTGGCGCGGGGTGCCCCGATGGCCTTCCGCGACTTCCGCGAATGGCCCCGGCACCGGGGCGAGCCCGTGGTACGCGCCCGCGCCGTCCCAGGGGAGGGAGCGGTGGTCGAGCCGGTTTCCTGACCGTCCGGTCCCCATGAGTCGGGGGGCCTTGCCGCCACGTGATTGATCGACTATCGTCGATCATCGATGGACGAGATCATGCGGCGCGACGACGCCGAGGAGTACGCCGAGTGGTTCAGGACCTTGGCCGATGCGACGCGGGTGCAGCTGCTCGCGTGGCTGGCACGACGCGCCGAGCCGGTCCCGGTCAAGGAGATCGTGGCGGCGTTCCCGCTGTCGCAGTCGACGGTGAGCCACCACCTCGCGGCGCTGGCCCGGACCTGTTTCGTCATTGCCGAGCCGCGCGGCACGAGCACGTACTACTCCGTCAACGCGGCTTGTATGACCGCGCTGCCCGGAGCGGCGGCGGCCATCATGAACGGCCCGGTCATCTCGTGCTGCGACCACCTCACCACGACCCCACAGGAGGGCACATCATGACCGAGAACGTGCGCGAGACCGTGCGCGCGAAGTATGCCGCGGCCGCCAAGGACGCCGCTTCGTCCCGCGGCGGCAACGGGTGCTGCGGCTCGACGACCTTCGTCGAGCTCCAGACCGACTCCGACGGCCACGCCGTCTTCGGCGCCGGACTCTACGACGACGAGACGATCCAGGGCGCCGAGCAGGCCCTCGAGGCCTCCCTCGGCTGTGGCGTCCCCACGGCCGTCGCCGACCTGCACCCCGGCGAGACCGTGCTCGACCTGGGATCAGGCGCCGGAGGCGACGTCCTCATCTCGGCCCGACGAGTCGCCCCCGGCGGCAAGGCCATCGGGCTCGACATGACCACCGAGATGCTCGAGCTCGCTCGTCAGAATGCTCGAGACGCGGGCGTCGACAACGTCGAGTTCATCGAGGGCTACCTCGAGGACATTCCCCTGGCCGACGGCTCCGTCGACGTGGTCATCTCCAACTGCGTCATCAACCTCGCCGCGGACAAGTCAGTCGTGCTCGCAGAGGCCGCCCGGGTGCTGCGGCCGGGAGGCCGGTTCGCGGTCTCCGACGTCATCGCCGACGAGGAGATGGACGAGGCGACCCGCGCCGACATGGAGGCCTTCACCGGTTGCATCGCCGGGGCGCTGACCGAGGCGGACTACCGAGCTGCCCTCGCGGCCGCCGGCTTCGAGGACATCGAGATCACGCTGACCCACCCCGTGCATCAGCACGCGTCCGCGGCCACCGTCCGCGCGCGTCGGCACTGACCGCCCGAGACCGCGATGTGGTCCCCGGACGGGTTCCGGGGACCACACCCGTGGAGGTTGCTCAGCAGGCCCCACGCACGCGCGGAAGCAGACAACCGGAAATGGCGTCGTCGACTGCGATCGAGATGCCGTTCGTCGTGTCAGTCAGCAGTACGTTCGTGTACGACACCTCGGCGATCTGGAGGCTCTGTCCGGGCGGGCAGGTGAAGTCGCCGGCTGATGGCGGATAGACCGTCAGCGACGCCGTGACCTGGCCGTTCTTGCCTGAGCTGAACGTGCCGGAGGCACTGACCGGACCGGCCAGTGTCGTCTTGTTGGAGGCGGACGGGTTGGCCCCGCCCTTGTTCACGCACACGTAGGTCACCGAGGCGTCGGCGCTCAGCGTGTAGGCGATGTTCTGATTCGTGCCGAGCCCCGCTTCCTTGAAGGACACCGTCAGCGAGCCGTTGCCGTTGAGCGAGCCGGCGGCCCGAATGAAGTGCGGGCTCGTCGCGAGCGCCGCGGGTGCGGCGAACAGCAACGAAGCGGCGAATACCGCGATGAATGCGAGCAGTCTGCGCATAGGACCACTTCCTCGTGGAGGGTGAAGCACTGTGAATGGTTGGTGCGCCTGCGGATTCGGCGCACGTCTCCCCCGAGTCATGCCGTGGGCCTGTTTCCCCGACAGGCCGTCTCACCTCCCCACACCTCGTAGGAGATGACGATTGAGCGCTCTCCTCGCGGGCGGTCCGGGAGAGCTGGGCTGGAACAGGCGCGGAGCCGGGCGGCCGGTCTCGGCACCCTCACGACCCAGCGCGGGCACACCGCACAGGCCACTGCCAGCACAAAGCCACATTCCCCCCACCTCATCGCAACTCGACCAAATCCCCACCTGGAGAAGCGATTCCATTTCACGGTAAGACGCCGCAACGCGAGATGCCAGCGTTTTGAGCGATGGTCCGCATCGGCCTTTGGGGCAATCAGCCACCTAGCGGACAGAACGGCGGGGCGCGGTGGCCCGGCCGATGCGGCTCGACGCGCCGGAGGCTCACACGCGGATGCGCGCCCCCGTCGGGTCGTAGAGCGGACGCAAGGACACCTCGGCCGGCCACCGCTGTCCGGCGACGTCGACCTCCCAGGTGCCCCCGGCAAGCCAGTCCTGCGTGACGGTCCCGTTGGTCCTCTCGACCATGGCGAGACCCACCGCCGACCCGAGCGTCCAGCCGTAGGACGCGGCGCGCACATAACCGACGGGCTCCCCGTCACGGAGGACGAGCTCTGCGTGAAAGAGCAGCGGCTCGGGATCGAGGAGGCGCACCTGCACGAGCCGGCGGGCCGGCCCTGCCGACGCGGCGTTGGCTGTCTTGCGGGCGAGGACCGCGTCGCGGCCGATGAAGTCCGGCTTGTCCAGTGCGAGCGCGAAGCCGAGGCCTGCCTCGAGCGGGCAGTCGGTGTTGTCGATGTCGTGCCCGTAGTCGCGGTAGGCCTTCTCCATCCGGAGCGAGGCGAGCGCCTTCAGCCCGACCGGCCGCAAACCATGCCGGGCGCCCGCCTCCTGGACCGCGCTGTAGACGGCGAGCGCCTGCTGCGCCGGCACGTAGAGCTCGTAGCCGAGCTCGCCGAGGTAGGTGATGCGGGCGAGGAGGACGCGTGAGCCGGCCAGCTCCACCCACCCGGCACTGCGGAACGGGAACGTCTCGGTCGACAGGTCGTGGTCGGTGAGCTTCGTCAGGAGATCGCGCGAGCGCGGTCCCTGCACGTTGAGCTGCGCGTAGTCGGTCGTGACGTCGTCGATCGTCGTCGTGTCCCCGGCGAACCGGCGCAGCCTCGCCAGGACGTGCCCGTGCGCCGTGTCGGACGCCACGACGAGGAAGTCGTCCTCGTCCAGCTTGGTCACGGTGAGGTCGGCCTCGATGCGGCCGTCGTCGTTCAACCACTGGGTGTAGGTGATGACGCCGGCCCGGCCGTCGACAGAGCCTGCCGAGAGGTGATCGAGGAGCCGGCCGGCGCCCTGACCGTGCACGCGGAACTTCGCCATGAAGGACAGGTCCATCAGCCCGACCGCTTCCCGGACCGCCCGGTGCTCCTGCTCCCACTGCTCGAACCACGGCGCCCGCCCCCAGGTCGGCACCGCCTCCGGGGTCTGCCCCTCCCCCGCGAACCAGTCGGCGCCCTCCCAGCCGGACACCTCGCGAAGGAAGCCGCCCTGCGCGACGAGCCGGTCGTGGACCGGCGAGAGGAGCCGACCCCGCGCGGACTGCAGCTGGACGCCCGGGGTGTGAGCGGCATACACCGTCCCGAGGACCTCGGCAGTGCGGGCGGACCGGTACGCCGGCTCGAGCTGGTCGGGCCGGAACCGGTCCACGTTGAAGCCGGTGACGTCCACGTCGGGCCGGCCGGTCGTGATCCAGTGGGCGAGGACACGGCCGAGCCCGCCGGCGGACAGGACCCCGACGGAGTTCATGCCCGCGGCGACGAAGTAGCCCCTGATGCCGGGTGCCTCCCCGACTGCCGGGGCGAGGTCCGGGGTGAACGACTCGGGCCCGCAGAAGAACGTGCGGATCCCGACCTCCTGGGTGACGGGCACCCGCGCCATTGCCTTCTCGAGGAAGGGCGCCATCCGGTCCCAGTCGGGCGGCAGCGTCCCGAACGAGAAGTCGGGGGGGATGCCGTCCACCCGCCACGCAGCCGCCTCGGGCTCGAAGAGGCCGACCATCATGCCGCCGCCCTCCTCCCGGTAGTAGCCGT
This sequence comes from Intrasporangium calvum, assembly GCF_028446585.1. Taxonomy (GTDB): domain Bacteria; phylum Actinomycetota; class Actinomycetes; order Actinomycetales; family Dermatophilaceae; genus Intrasporangium; species Intrasporangium calvum_A. The sequence goes on along the minus strand of NZ_JAPFQL010000043.1, from coordinate 12,474 downwards.
AGGAAGAGGGGTCCTCGAAGACGGGCGCGTTGGGGTCGAGCCCGTCGATGGTGTCGGTGATGAGGTAGTAGTGCTCGGCCGCCTGGTTGGGGATGACGACGCCGTGGCGCTCGCCGAGCTGCCGGGCCCACATGCCGGTGCAGTTGACGACGACCTCGCACTCGACCGTCTGGTCGCCGGCGCGGACGCCCGTGACCGCGCCGTTGGTGGTGACCACGTCCGTCACGGCAACGCCCTCGATGATGCGCACCCCGAGCATGCGGGCGCCCTTGGCGAGCGACATCGTGAGGTCGACCGGGTTGACGCGACCGTCGCCCGGCACGAAGAAACCGGCGAGCAGGTCGTCGGTCCTCGCCCACGGGAACCGGTCGGCGATCTCGGCGGGCGAGATCTCGTGGACCTCGAGCCCGAGGTGGCGCTGGAACGCGGCGACGCGGCGGTACTCCTCCAGGCGATCCCGGTCGGTGGCGGCCTCGATCAGGCCCACCGGACGGAAGCCGGTCGACAGCCCGGTCTCGGCCTCCAGACGCGAGTAGAGGTCGCGGGAGTAGAGCCGGATGCCGGTGCTCGTCTCCGAGGTCGACCCGAAGCACGTCATGAGACCGGCCGCGTGCCAGGTCGTCCCGGAGGTCAGGCGGTCGCGCTCCAGGACGAGCACATCCGTCCAGCCTGCATGGGCCAAGTGGTAGGCAACAGAGGAACCGATGACCCCGCCACCGATGACGACGACGCGCGCCCGTGCAGGCAGCTCAACAACCACGGACCAAACCTAGCGTCAGGCGCGGCGCCGTCTCGCCCGGCCGCAGGGGCAGCGCGTACTCGACCGTGGCAGGCTGAACCCCATGGGCACTGAGCACTTCGACGAAAAGGCTGCCACCTGGGACGACGACCCGGACAAGCGGAAGCAGGCGCAGGAGGTCGCCCACGCCGTGCTGGCCGCCGTCCCCCTCGCGGAGCAGGCGCGGGTGCTGGAGTACGGGGCCGGCACGGCCCTGGTGACGGAGGAGCTGCTCGCTGCCGGCGGCCACGGCCTCGAGGTCACGCTGGCCGACAACTCACCCGGAATGCTCGCGGTCCTGCGGGAGAAGACGACCGCCGGTCGGTTCCCCTCCGGCACGCGCGTCGTGAGCCTCGACCTCGAGACCCAGCCCGTCCCGGCCGACCGGTTCGACCTCATCGTCTCCTCGATGGTGCTGCATCACGTGCGGGACCTGCCGACCGTGCTGGCCGCCTTCGCCGAGCTCCTCGACGACGGCGGCCACCTGTGCATCGCGGACCTCGACCATGAGGACGGCAGCTTCCACACCCACGACTTCGACGGCCATCACGGCTTCGACCGTCCGGAACTGGCTCGTGCGTTGGAGGCGGCGCAGTTCGCGGAGGTCACGGTCGCCGACTGCACCCAGGTGACGCGCGAGGGGACGACGTATCCGGTCTTCCTGGCCACGGCCGTGAAGCGCACCCACTGAGACGAGCTGCAGCGGGTCCGCCGCTGGTCGCCGACCGGTTTCAACGCGCGGCGAGGATCACCTCGAGCGGCACCATGGTCACCAGGAAGGTGGCCACGACCGCGGCGAGGTGTCGCCACGTCGAGTTCGGCCAGACGCGCCGCAGCAACACTGGCCCGATGACGAGGTACATCAGTCCGGTGTACAGGCCCGGGAAGTAGCCGCCCTCCATCACCGACCACGTCACGTGCGAGATCGCATTGGCGAGGCAGCCGTACACGACGAAGAACATGGACGGCATGACCAGCGGTCGGACGTGCCCGACCAGGGAGGCGACGGTCGCCAGGCTGAAGACCGCATAGGCGGTCATGTTGAACCAGGTGAACAGGTTCGTGCTGGCGGCCTGTCCCCCGTAGAGGACCGGGAAGTCCCGCCAGAACCCAGCGGCGTGCTCCTCGGCGAAGTGCACGCCCTGCCACGCCAGGGCGATCATGTAGACCGGCAGGACCCGTTGGGGCAGCGGCAGTGGGGTCCGCCGCACATACAGGTGGCCGATGATCCCGAGGCTGACCAGCGCCCCCGGGATGAAGGTGACCCGCAGCTCCGCCCCGGAGCTGAACAGCCAGAACGTCACGCACATCGCCGCGGCGATCGCGGCGGCCAGGGCCATGTCGCGTCCGGTCAGGAGGCGGTTCGAGCCATGAGTCTTCATGGCCCCACCGTCGATGACGGCGCGGTGCGCTGGCGACCGTGTTGGATTCCACGCGGGCGCTCGTGCAGCGCACCTGCGGGATGCTCGTGCGTACCCTCGAGGGGTGTTGGATTCCCAGCGCCGCCCCGGCCGACCGCCTGGTGAGAGCAGCACCCGGGACAGGGTCCTCGCGGCAGCCGCCGAGTCCTTCCTCAGCCGTGGCTACGGCGCAACGACGATCCGTGGGATCGCCGAAACGGTGGGCATCGACCCGGCGACCGTCGTCCACCATGGCGGGCGCAAGCACGAGCTCTTCACGCGCTCGATGATGCTGCAGGTCGCCCCGGCTGGCCTGCTGCACCGCGCCCTGTCGATGCCGCGCCGGGAGGTCCCGGTCGCGCTGGCGCGGGTCGTCGTGCTCGCGTGGTCGGACGAGGCGATCCGCCGGCCCGTCGAGCTCGTCCTGGCCACTGCTCTGACCCAGCCGCGAGTCCGAGAGATGTGCCGCGACTACCTCGAGCGCGAGGTGGTCCAGCCGCTCGCGCTGTTCATCGGCGGCCGCGACGCGACAGCGCGGGCCACGGCGGTCGCCGCTCTCGTCGCGGGCACCATGACGACCCGCTACGCCCTCGGCATCGGCCGCGACCTGCCGCTGGACGAGCCGATGGCCTCACTCGCTCCCACCCTGCACCAGCTGCTCCTGCGGAGCCCCCTCCCAAAACCCCGGTGACGCGAGAGGTTCCTTCCACGGGAGGCGAGCTAAGCGGCATACGACATCGCCGTATGCCGCTGAGCTTGCTCCGCGACGGGCGTTGGCTCCCAGCCCTCCCGCGGGTGGTGGTGACGGCGGCAGCCCGGAATTGGTGACCGCGGCCTCAACGCGCATCGATCGTCCAATGGGGCGGTTCGTGGCGGCTGCCCCGCAGACGCGGCGCCCGCCAGTCAGGTCCTCATCCTGTCCCACCATCCGTGTCATGCCTGACCTCGTGCTTCTGACTCAGGACCGACATGAGGAGCGTGTACCCGGCCATCACCAAGCCCGCCACGAGCGCCGTCACGTAGAGCGCGTGGTCGACGCCGTCCGGCAGGCCGAGGAGGCACAGGACCAGACTCACGGCGATGACGAGGTGCAACGGCATCCCGACAACGGGGTACCAGCGCTCAGACGGTTCGGGGCTACGGCTGAGCATCCTCCATTCCCGCCGTCGCCAAAGGACAGCCAGCGCGATGACCCAGAGGCCGGCCGCGAGCAGGGCCGACGACAGCCAGAGCGTGCGATCCCCGACGTCGTACCGGCTGACCGCGATGGGGACCAGAGCGGCGGTCACCACCCAAAGACCCAGCACGAGCACGGCCTGAAGATAGACCACGTCGTGCACATCAGTGACGTGCGCGCTGCGGAGGCTGATGAGTGCGCCGAAACCGACGAACACCCCAGCGATCTCAGCGAAGTGGACAAATAGTTCGGTCTCCATGCTCTCCACGACTGATTCCGCTGGCCAAATGCGCCGTCCTGCAGCCGGTGCCTCAGGACTAGCATCCGCGTTCGGGAGCGAGAACCGCAGGGTCCAAGGTCCCGCCCGCGCTGGAGTCTTCCGCATCAATGTCCGCTGTTGCGTGCCACGTTCGCACCTGCCAGAGTCGCGCAGTCGCCCTCGCCGATCAGGTCGCGCAGCCATCGAGAGACTCACGCGATCAATCAGTTCAGCGATCTCCATGCGTGCACGCGGGCGAGGATGCGTCGTGGCTGCCCCGGTCCCGCCGGGGCCCTCTCCGGCGACCGATGAGACGGAGATCAAGACGGACGGCCCCCCACATGCCAGCCACCCACCCGACACACAGGAGGGCTACGACCAGCCACGGCACGTGCGCATCGGCTGGCCCGAGCCAGTTCACCCCTAACGGTGCAAGCGGAACCCCGAGCAGCACGAGCATGGTGGAGAGGTACGGGTGCTCGAATCGCCAACTGCCGTCGCTGCCGAACGGCTGGAGGCGGACGAGTCGCCACCAGAAGCCATGTTCAGGCTCGTGAGGCATGGGGCCAAGTATCGAGGAAACGAGCCAGGCAACATCCTCAACTGCCCCGTTGAGTGCTGGCGCGCCAGGCTAGGTCCAAAGGGCCAGCTGGTGACTGCTGCTGCGACCGGTGCCCGGCCAGCCGATCGACCGGCGCGACGTCTACCGGATGGTGGCGCGGATCGCGAAGGTCGCCGCGATCCCGGCCGCTGGCCAAACTGGCTCGGGTGGCAGTCGAGTACCCGGCTGGAGGCGGTCACGTGGAGCACGAGAAGGAAGTGCTCGGTACTCGGCCGGTCCTTGTTCTTCACACCACTGGTGGGGGGTGGCGGATCGGAAAGCGCTCCGGCTCGATTCCGTACTGACCGAAGCCCACCCGCAGACGCCGCGAGTCGCGCGTCTCGGCGCTGCATCACTTCGGCTCCTACCGGGCCTTGCGGATGCCTCGGATCCGCCGATGTGCGAGCGTTTGACGGTAAGCGCTCGAATCAGCCAGCCAGTCGGTGGGCGAGGTCTTCGTTGGCTGCGCGCCAGCGCTCCAGCATGGACGCTCCACCGTGGCCGTCGCCTTCGTCGATAACCAAGGTCGATTCAGGCCACGCGTGGTGGAGTCCCCACGCCGTCACGGCGGGGCTTGAGATGTCTCGGCGTCCGTGGATGAGCGTTGCCGGAATGCCATGCAGGAGTTCCATGCGCTGAAGGATCGGCGGGTCGCAGAATCCGTCATGGGACCAGTAATGGGTAGTCAGACCTGAGAACGCGAGACGGAATCGCGCGTCGTCCCATCGCGGATCACGGCGGAAGCCGCCGGCTCCGATGGAGACGTGGGTGTCCTCCCACATCGCCCACTCTCTTGAGGCGGCATCACGGACGGCCGGGTCTGGGAACGCCATGAGCTGGGCATAGGCCTCGATGAGCCGGCCATGGCCGCGACGGTAGCCGATGCCGGCCTGCTCTGCGTGGCTGGCCAACCGATCCCAGGCCTCGGGGAAGATCGCGCCAACACCCTCGGTGATCCAGTCGACTTCAGCGCGGCTCGTCGTTGTCACAGCGAAGAGGACGATGCCCAGGATCCGGCTGGGGTGTGCCTGCGCGTAGGCGAGAGCGAGTGTTGACCCCCACGAAACGCCGTTGACGATCCACGCCTCAATGCCGAGCTCCTCCCGCAGCCCCTCGATGTCGGCAACGAGATGTGCGGTGTCGTTCGTGGCGAGGGAAACTGCGGGGTCGCTGACATGAGGAGTGGAGCGACCACAGCCGCGTTGCTCGAACCCCACTACACGCGTTCGGGCCAAGTCGAAGCGGTGACGGTACCCACTCGCCCCGAGGGTTCCTCCGGGTCCGCCGTGGACATACAGAGCGGGCACCCCATCACGGACACCCCACTCCTCCCAGTACACGGACTGCCCGTCCCCCACATCCAGCATCCCGCACCGACTCGGCTGTTCGGTCGCCTGCATGCCCTGATGACACCACAACCGATCCCCGCTGTGGCATCCTCCTTTGCCGCTACTGCTGTTCGCACCCGTTCGACCCGAAGACCAGCGGAACAGGCTCGTCTGTGGCGCCATCGTGTGGACGGGCCTGAACGTCAAATGACACTAGAACGGGAAACGCCGGCCAGCTCCCTCAGTGGCTGACCGGCGTTCCGCAGGTGAATGGCGGTGGCGGTGGGACACCGTCGCTCCTCCCTCGCTCCTCCCAAATCCCGCAGCGTCCAACAAAATGAAGCTGGACCCCGACGAAAAGCGTGTCGGGGTCCAGCTTCATTTGGCGGTGGCGGTGGGATTTGAACCCACGGTGGAGTTACCCCCACACACGCTTTCGAGAACTGCACAGACGGGTTCGTGACTCACCCTCCACGTTCACCGCGGCCTCCCCAAGGTAACCGGCGAACGCCAGCGGACCGTCCCGTCAGGTGCTGAATGAGACTAAAACTGAGACTGGCGCACGCCGGTCGGCCGTCGCGTAAGTCTCGTGGCCACGACAACCACCTTTCTGCACAACAACACGCCACAGAAGCACGCGGCGCCTGACCACGACTCGTCCTTCCCACCCGGGCGTACGGGATGAGCTGCCACGGGCCCAGTGAGAGAGCGTCACACCGGCTCCAGAATGGCGCGACCCCGAGCAGTTGGAGAAGTTCATAGAGCGTTCCTGTTCCGCCTCGCGAGCAATGATCAGAACCTGTGGATGGCCCTCGGCGGGGTGACGCGAAGGAGCGCACCTTCCCGAGGAAGATCTGGATGACAGAGCTCTCTGATCAGGACCGGCGTTGGCGCGCTGGTTCGGGAAGGTACGCCCTTGCTCAAGGTAGTTGATGACACGCTCGAGGCCAACGTGACCGGCGGGTCCGCGGCCGGTTCGTCGGTGTTGGACGAGCTGGTGCGGGACGCGGCCCGGCAGATGCTCGCGGTCGCGTTGCGGGCCGAGGTCGCGGCCTACATCGACGCGCACGCACATGAGGTCGACGATCACGGCCGGCGGTTGGTGGTGCGCAACGGGCATCACAGCGAGCGGGAGGTAGTGACCGCGGCCGGGCCGGTGCCGGTATGCGCACCGCGGGTCAACGACAAGCGCGTCGACGCGGTCACCGGGCATCGAGCGCGGTTCGCCTCGGCGATCCTGCCGGCCTGGGCGCGCAAGTCCCCGCGGGTGGCAGAGCTGCTGCCGCTGCTGTACCTGCACGGGCTGTCCTCGAGCGACTTCGCGCCGGCGCTCGAGCAGTTCCTCGGCACCGGCCACGGCTTGTCGGCGGCGACGATCACCCGGTTGACCAAGGACTGGCAGGACGAGACGGCCGCGTTCGGCAAGCGCTCCCTGGCCGGGACCGACTACGTGTACCTGTGGGTCGACGGGATCCATCTGAAGGTGCGCCTCGAGCAGGACAAGGTGTGCCTGCTGGTGGTGATCGGGGTGCGCGCCGACGGGACCAAGGAACTGGTCGCGCTCGATGATGGGCACCGCGAGTCCTCGGAGTCGTGGGCCGACCTGCTGCGCTCGTGCAAACGCCGCGGCATGACCGCGCCGGTGCTCGCCGGTCGGCGACGGGGCGCTCGGGTTCTGGAAGGCGCTGCGCGAGGTGTTCCCCGACACCAAGGAGCAGCGGTGCTGGTTCCACAAGCTGGGCAACGTCCTGGCCGCGCTGCCCAAGAGCGTGCACAAGGACGCCAAGGCGGCCCTCGCGGAGATCTACAACGCCGAGGACCGCGAGCACGCGGCGGCCGCCGCCGCCGCGTTCGCGAGCACCTACGGCGCCAAGTGGCCCAAGGCGGTCGCGAAGGTCACCGAGGACCTCGACGTGCTGCTCGGGTTCTACGACTATCCCGCCGAGCACTGGGTGCATCTGCGCACCACCAACCCGATCGAGTCGACCTTCGCTACCGTCCGGCTGCGCCAGCGGGTCACCAAGGGCCCGGGATCGAGGGCCGCCGGCGTGGCGATGGCGTTCAAACTCATCGAGTCCGCACAAGTCCGCTGGCGCGCCGTCAACGCACCCCACCTCGTCGCCCTGGTCCGCGCCGGAGCCTGCTTCGAGAAAGGCAAACTCCTCGAACGAGGCCACCAACCAGACGCCGACCTCAAGGCGTCCTGACACGCCCATCCACAGGTATTCACAATTCCTCCCGTGAGGCCGTGCCCGATCATCTGACAGCGTGGGCAACGCCGGCTCGGCAGCGCGCAGTTGTCGAGGCCTCAGATACACCCCGTGACCGCCGCCCCGAAGGCTTCGAGGCGGCGGTCATTTCCGAGCGGTACGTCCGACTCATTTCCTGGAGTCCTGACCCCACCTCCGCGTTAGAGCCACTAGGGCGACGCAGCCCACCAAAACGAGCGATGCAGCTGCGATTCCCGTGGACCATCCACGAATCGCATAGATTATTAGCCCGATTGCGGCGTAGACGGCGATCCAAAGGGTCAGAGACCGAGGGTCGAAGGCGGCCTTCAGGCGTGCGATGAGATTCGAGGGACGATCGTCGGGGCTCATGGTGTCAACAACCAATTCCCCACCCAGATGGGAGGACGTAGGCAATAGTGACGTGTCCGTACGGCTGTCCGGTGGCCGTACTCGCGTTAGGCATGATGTAGAAGTTGTATGGAGACATGTTGGCAGGAGTGTCGAGAATTCCCGACCCGAAGTCCATGCGAGCGGATGCCCCAGCGCCGTAGACAGCTGTTGCCGATGCCTTCGTCGTTGTCCTCAGTGTGAACTTATACGTGCCCGCGGCTGTCACTGGCACTTGGCGGTAAAAGAACCCCCCATTAGAAACCCCGGGCCAGACCCACGTAGGAGTCGTCTGTCCGACGCCACTTTGGTTTGAAAGTTCGAGATCCCAGAGGTTCTGGTAACTGATCTCTGTCGAGAACCCGGCGCCACTGTCGATCTTCTCCTGAACATAGCCAGTGGACTGCGACTGGAGGGGAGATGTTCCGCTCACGGTGGAGCCTCGGCCGCGGAAGATTGGGTTGTACCAGAACTGGATTGATGATCCCGCCGGCCATCCCGCGCCGACGCCCAGCGCGACGCCAGCCTCGGCTACGGATGTTCGAGAGGTGGTCGTGTTTCCCGTTCCACTCTGCTGAGCCATAGCTTGACCACCCTGGAAGATGCCCGGATTCTTACCCGCTCGGGCGAGAGGCGCCCCATTGATGGCTTTTGCCACCGCGAACGATGATCCCGAGACTGGAGGGGCCGGGGACCCTGTCAGAATGTTTGGGTAGTAGTTGCAGACGGTGGTGCTTGTGCTGAGAGCCGTGGCAAGCCCTTCGTTCTTCTTGCGGTAAGGGGCGGCCACGCGTGTGGGTACTTGCCTTGCTTTGGCGGCTGCGGCGGCCCTCTTCAGTTCGGGGGATAGATCCTTAATTAAGGTCCCCTGGTTAGGAGGGACGATTTGTGCGATCCCAGGGACTTCCGTCGATGCTTGTGCAGTCGATGCTTGAGTCATATCGGGACCCACATAGTCGCGGTAGCCCGTACCGGTGTCAGCACCCACTGCCGCGGCGCCCAAGGCGGTGGGCCACGCTTAGGACTGCCGCTAACGATGGAATTGCGATGTGTCTCATACTCTCCCCTTCTATTCATGGTTCGCTTCCGTAATTGCATGCCAACATGAACCCCATGGCACGGGAAGCAGCGCCCAAATTGCTCTGACGCATTTCAACGCCGGGTCGGCGGGCCGCGGGCCGGCACGATTGACACACTAACGGCAAAGGTCAGGACTCGCATCCCGAGTTGAGCTCTTTTTCCGTCCAGGTCACCGCCGGCTATTCAGGCTGCGGCTCCCGCGCGTGCGGCTCGTCCTCGGCGGCGGATCGACTGACTCGTCCTTTGGGGGTCGATGCGGCAGGTGAGCCCGAGCCGGCCGCCGGTGAGCGACCAAGGCGTCGGCCTTCGGCGGGGTCGGCGCGGTACATCGAGGGCAGTCTGATGCGCAAGCTGATCGACTCCCTAAGCAGCGGCGTGCCAGCCGTCCTGGTTGAGCTGATCACCGTACGCACCCTGAAGAAGAGATCCGCCGACGTCCTCGCGTACTTCGAGCGCCCCGGCACCTCAAATGGACCCACCGAGGCGATCAATGGACGCCTCGAGCACCTACGCGGCTCCGCCCTCGGCTTCCGCAACCTGACCAACTACATCGCACGATGCCTACTCGAGGCGGGCGGATTCAGACCGCGCCTACACCCTCAACTGTGATGAGCCGGCAAACTCCTCGAACGAGGCCACCAACCAGACGCCGACCTCAAGGCGTCCTGACACGCCCATCCACAGGTATTGACTATTCCTCCCGCCTCGCGAAGCACGGCTCTTAGCAGGAGTCTTGGACGCGCGCTAGGACCCGGCCTCTCACTGCATGGACACCACCTCGTCCACCTGACAGGCCATCAGGGCTGACATGCTGCAGCCAGACGGCTGTTTTCCCGTGGGGCCGGTCCACGTCATGTAAGGGTGCGGGTATGTATGACCCCTCACGCCGTCCGATCCCGCCAGACCTTGCCGAAAAGGTCGACGATGCCATGCACCAGATCGTCGCCGATGCCCATAACGCTTGGAGTGCCGCCCACAAGGTCGCCCGCGCTTCGGCCGAGCAGGAGGTGGCCGCTGTCATGGGCCTTGAGGTTGAGGATGCACGAGCGCTCCTGAGGCCCTCCGTATCCGCCGGACCTGGCGCCAGCGTGCTGTTCGTGCTCCCGGTTTCATCGAACTCCGCATACGGTGATGGGTCATTTCTGACGCTCACCTATCACGACTGGCAGCCTCACCTGAGTTGCATCACATTAGTGACCACCCGCGGCGAGGTCGTCGAGGATTCGTTGGGCGTCGTCTGGGATCTGTGGCGGGGCGGTGACCTGCTGTCCGCCGAGGCTGATCGTGGCCGAGCGCAAGGGGCGCAGGGTCTGGAGGATCTTCTTGATGCTCAGCCCGGTTCGCGCCTGCGCCTCGCGGGATACGGCCAGGGCGGCGAAGACGATGGTCAGGTGGGCCTCGATTGAATCGCGGAGGCGGTGGAACATCGGTCGGGCGGCCAGGTCGGACTTGGCCATCCGGAAGGACCGCTCGACCTGGTAGAGGTCGTGATAGGCGGCGACCACCTGCCCGCCGCTCATGGTGGCCTGCGGGATGTTGGTGACGTAACCCTTCAGACCGGCGAGGTAGCGGGCTCGCTCGACCAGGGCCCAGTCGACCTCGGTGGCGGTGTCGGTGAACCGGACGAACCGGTCCTTCTTCAGCGGCCGGGAGCCATCGGCGACCTTCTCGGCTCGCTCGACCATCTTGTTGATCGCCCGGTTGTCGTGCTGGTACCGCTTGAACGACCACTGGTACACGACCCGACGGTCCCGCGCGTTCTTGCCGACACCCATCGGGCGGACCGCCTCGATCGTCTGCCCGTCGGCGAAGTGGTTCCCGCGCGTGTCGAACTGCTCGGCCAGGTCGTACGGGGCTTTGCTGCCCCGAGCGCGCTCGCTCCAACCCGCAGACGGACACCACGAAATCCCGAGCAGGTCGCCGCCAGATCGGGCTGCCCGCTCAGCTCGTCCGACTCCTCGTTCAACACCAAGCCACCCAGGCGCGCGAGCGCACACACGCCGGAAGCGCGTGGACTGACGGCGACTGGGTGTTCACGAACGAGGCCGGCGCGCCCATCAGCCCACGTACCGACTGGAGCCACTGGAAACAGCTGCTCAAGGATGCGGGCCTTCGCGACAGCCGGCTCCACGATGCCCGGCATACCGCCGCCACCATCCTGCTGCTCCTTGGTGTGAGCCAACCCACGATGATGACCGTTATGGGTTGGTCGAACCCAGCCATGGCCCAGCGCTACGCGCACGTGGTCGACCCCATCCGCCGCGACGTGGCAGCACGCCTGGACGTGCTCCTGTGGGACGCGGTGCAGCCGCCGCCGGAGCTCGAATGAGACTAGGAATGAGACTAGGACGGGAAACGCCGGTCAGCTCCCTCAGGGGCTGACCGGCGTTTCCGCAGGTGAATGGCGGTGGCGGTGGGATTTGAACCCACGGTGGAGTTACCCCCACACACGCTTTCGAGGCGTGCTCCTTAGGCCGCTCGGACACGCCACCGCGGAGAACCTTACCGGAGGCGGAGCACCCCGGCGAAATTGCAGAGACGCCGACCGACCATGTACGTCACCCTTGTTAGCCGACAGGGATGCGACCCGGGCTGATACCCGGTCGGTACCACCGACTGCCACGGTCGGTTGGTGACTCGCCTGAGGGGGGCGGGGAGGGGGGAAATCATGAGGACGAACGAAGAGGGTGCGGGCCGGAGCCGGCGCACGGTCGAGGCGGCCTTCGCCGAGTTCTACCAGGGGCTCGTCACCGACCTGACTCAGGTCTGCGGGGGGCGCTCCGGAGCGGAGCGGGCCGCCCGGGAAGCGTTCCGCAGAGCGGCCCGGACACCGGACTTCGAGCAGATCGGCCGGCCGCGGGAGTGGTTGGAGCGGGTGGCCCGGAACGTGGTGCTGCGCCGGTCATTCCAGTCCGAGTGCCTCGCTGGGACGGACTGGCCGTCGGGTGGCCGGTCGTGGCTTGCCGAGGACTTCCGGCTGCCGCATCTGGACCACGTGCTGGCCGAGGGCAGGCGAGCACACCGGCAGCGTCTGGCTCTCGCGGCCGCAGCAGTCCTGGGGATCGTCGTCTTGGTGGGGACCTTGGTGTTCCTCGGCTTCAAGATCGCCAAGGCGCCCGAGGCCTCTGCGGTGCCGTTGACGAGCGCCACGCCGTCTTCTGCTTCACCGGGCCCGGCCGCATCGAGACCGGCCGCGGATGACGTCATCCGCGATCCCGGGGCGGTCGCCGTCG
>NZ_JAPFQL010000042.1 GCF_028446585.1 Intrasporangium calvum | reverse complement strand
AATCGGCGCTCCGGGCCTCGCTCGTTCCTCGCTCGTTTCCTCACGCCTTGGCTCAGGCGCGTTGTCTGGCGCCTGAGCCGAATCGGCGCTCCGGGCCTCGCTCGTTCCTCGCTCGTTTCCTCACGCCTTGGCTCAGGCGCAGACGCCGTCCTTGCACTCGTGGTCGAACAGTGCCCTGGCGAGGACCGTCGTCATGTCGGCAGGGTTCTCCGCGCCGTAGAAGTCGGAGAACGAGCTGCGCGAGATCTTGCGGAGGGAGTCCGCGTCGACGCCCGGGCCGATGCCGATCGTCGTGATCGCGATCGGCTTCTTGGGGTCGGTCGCCTTCTTGATCCGGTCGAGCAGCTGCTGGAGCGAGAGGCCGCCGTTGGGGTCCTCGTTCTTGCCGTCGGTCAGGATGACGACGGCGTTGACGCGCTGCGGGTCGTAGTTCTCCTTGAGCTTGGAGTACGCCGCCCAGATCGTGTCGTAGAGGCCGGTCCAGCCGTCGACCTCCTTGCTGAGGCTCGTGGCTGCGGTTGCCATCCGGGCGCGGTGCCCGTCGTTGCTCAGCTCACCGATCGGCACGAGCTCCTTGTAGTCGCGACCCGTGCCGCCCTTGTCGCTCGAGAAGACCCAGAGGCCGAGCTTCGTCGAGCGGGGGAGGGCGTTGAGCGCGATGCCGGCCGCCTCCTGGGTGATCTTGACGCGTGTCGTGTTGCCGACCTTCTCGTTCATCGAGCCGGACACGTCGAACACCGAGAGCAGCTGGAAGCTCGTCGTCGCCGCCTGCCAGACGTCGATGGCGGCCGCGACCTGCGCTGCCGGGGGCGTCGCACCGGGCTTGATCTCGCCGATGCTCCCGGGGGGCGTCGGCAGGGTGACCGGCACCGCGGTGGAGCGCAGCCCGAAGGACGCGAGCGTCTTGGCGGCCTCAGCAGAGCGGAGGAAGGCACGGAGGGCCTCGATGCCCTGTGCCTTGGCGGGGTTGGTCGAGACGTTGATGAGGCTGTACTCGAAGGACGGCGTGCCCTCGGCGGGGATGACCGCGACCATCTTCTTCTGCGCGTTGACCCGGTTGTGCTCGGCCAGGGCCGCCTCGGAGGTGGGGAAGGCGCTCGCCTTGGCCGGCTCGGAGGTGTAGGTCGCGAAGAGCTGGTCGTCCGAGGGCGCCATCTGCTGGGCGAGCTTGGGGATGATGACGCGTCCCTGCTCGGGGCTGAGCAGCGGCAGGGTGGTGGAGAGCGTCAGCATCCCGGCGGTCGTGCTGCGGGGGTCGCTCATCCGGATCGGTGAGTCGGACGCGACGAGCTCCAGCCAGGCCGGCTGCGCGTCGAGCTTGGAGGCCTCGGCCGGGTCCATCGCCACGACGAGGGGGCTTTCGGCGAACGGCGTCGCGATCTTGGCATTGAGGCCGGCGGCCTGGTTGACCTTCTGCACCCAGAGCGGCGAGTCCGGGATCCAGCCATCGGGTCGGTTGGGCTGGCCCTTGCCGAGGCCGATCATCGCCTCGATGGGCTTGCGGGAGATCACCTGGTAGTCGACGCAGGGGGAGCTGGGGTCGGCCTGGAAGGCCTTGACGAGCGCCACGGCCGCCGGCTGCATCGACGGCGCCGACCACAGGGTCACCGGCGTCTGGGTGGCGCACTTCTTCGTCGGGCCCGCTGCGATGGGGGTGACCTCGGGGGCCGTGTCCCTGCCCAGCCACCATGCCGCGCCGCCGGCACCGCCGCCGACGACGGCAAGGACGGCTGCGATTGCGCCCAGTCGCCGGCGCCTCCGGGCCTTGGCGATCCTGGCCTCGAGCGCCTTACGGGCGGCCCGCGTCTCGGTCAGGCTCTGCTCGTAGGAACCAGAAGGACGCAGTGGAGGTGGCGGGTTGGTCACGGGTGATCCTCACATGAAGACGCCCCGGGGGGATGGGCGTCGAGACATGAACCACCGAGCAACCTACCCGGGGATTCGCGCCGATTGTCGCTTGAGACTGCCGGTCTTGTCGAATAGCTGTTCATCCGCCGACGAGATCAGTCCTGGTCGGCGCGTGCGCGCCCGGACGGGCCACGGTGAGGCGGCTCGTGGCGACGGCTCGCTCCAGAGCGGGGACGACCGCACCGATGGTGGCCGCCCGCAGGCGGTTTCGGGCCTCAGGTCCGCCGGCGAGGCCGGCGTCGAGCAGTCCGGAGACGAGACCGGCCATGAAGGAGTCGCCGGCTCCGACGGTGTCGACCACGGCGACCGGCGGGACAGACGTGTGGTGCGTCTCACCACTGCGGGTCAGCGTCGCGGTCGCGCCCTGCGCTCCGCGGGTGACGACGACGAGGGCCGGCCCGAGCGTGGCCCAGTCGGCGACGACGTCGTCGAGCTCGTCCTCGGGCCGGAGCCAGGCGATGTCCTCGTCCGAGACCTTGACGACGTCGGCCAGCGAGATGCACTCCTCGATGAGGCGACGGGCGTGCTGCGGGTCGCCCATGAGGGTGGGCCGGGCGTTGGGGTCGTAGGAGATCGTCGCGGTCGACCGCGCGACACGCAGGGTGTCGCGCACGGCGCTGCCGCCCGGCTCGAGCACCGCGGCGATGCTGCCGGTGTGCACGTGGCCGAACTCCCGCAGGCCCGGCACGGCCGCCAGCTGCCACTCGAGGTCGAAGCGGTAGGTGGCCGCCCCCTGCTCGTCGAGCGTTGCGTGCGCCACGGAGGTGAACGGTGCGCCCTGCGACCCCGCGGTCAGCTCGACGTCCCGCTCCCGGCAGTGCTCGGCGATCCAGTTGCCGTGCTCGTCGGTGGCGATCCACGTCGCGAGCGCGACCGGATGGTCGAGGGCGGCCAGGCCGATGGCGACGTTGGCCGGACTGCCACCCACGTGCTCCTCGCTCGCGCCGCCGGACGACGTCACGGCGTCGATGAGCGCCTCGCCGATGACGAGGGTGCGGGCGTGTCCGGAGGCAGCGGGAGCGGTCATGACAGGGTCGTCAGTCCTCGACCATGTCGGCGGCGCCGAACCAGCCGGGGCGGCTGAAGTTGTGCTCGCTCTCGATGGTGCGGATCGTGCCGCTGCGCGAGCGCATGACGAGCGAGTGGGTGCGGGCGGAGTTGCTGCCGTAGCGCACGCCGCGCAGCAGCTCCCCGTCGGTGATGCCGGTCGCGACGAAGAAGCAGTCGCTCGTCACGAGGTCATCGGTCGAGAGCACGCGCTCCAGGTCGTGGCCGGCGTCGAGGGCCTTCTGGCGCTCGTCGTCGTCCTTGGGCCAGAGACGGCCCTGGATGACGCCACCGACGCACTTGATGGCGCAGGCGGCGATGATGCCCTCGGGGGTGCCGCCGATGCCGAGGAGCAGGTCGACACCGGTGCCGGGCCGGGCGGCCATGACGGCACCTGCGACGTCGCCGTCGGTGATGTAGCGGATGCGGGCCCCGGCGGCGCGCACCTCGGCGGCCAGTGCATCGTGGCGCGGGCGGTCGAGCATGACGACGGTGACGTCGGCCGGCGTCTCGTTCTTCGCCTTGGCGACGCGGCGGATGTTCTCGGCGACGGGGAGCCGGATGTCGACCACGTCGGCCGCGTCGGGGCCCGTGGCGAGCTTGTCCATGTAGAAGACGGCGGATGGGTCGTACATCGCGCCGCGGTTGGCCACGGCCATGACCGAGACGGCGTTGGGCATGCCCTTGGCCGTCAACGTCGTGCCGTCGATCGGGTCGACGGCGACGTCGTACTCGCGGCCGGTGCCGTCACCCACGTGCTCGCCGTTGAAGAGCATCGGGGCGTTGTCCTTCTCGCCCTCACCGATGACGACGATGCCGTTCATGCTGACGGTGGAGATCATCGCCCGCATCGCCTCGACCGCGGCACCGTCGGCCTTGTTCTTCTCGCCGCGGCCGACCCAGCGTCCACCTGCCATCGCCGCTGCCTCGGTGACTCGAACGAGCTCGAGGGCTAGGTTGCGATCGGGCGGACTGTGCTTCATTGGATCCTCCGGCTCTGCGTCATCGCGGACGGCGTCAGCCTATCGGGACGCGAGAGCCGGCACGGACAAGGTGCCGGAGACGCCTGGCGGTGGTGATCGGCAGCGGGTTTGGCCCGGTCCGCCGCCTCGGGGACGATGGTCCCATGACCGCCCCGGAGACCGTGCCGACGACCGACGCACCGCGCCCCAGCCGCTACTCGATGGGTTCGTTGTCCAACATGCTGCGGTCGCTGCTCTTCATGGGTCTGCTGGTCGCCGCGCTCGTCGCCATCGTCCCGCGGATCAGCGAGGTCGACCGGCCTGCCGTCGACGCCCTGGGCAAGGCCCGAGCGACGATGACCCAGACGGGCGGGACGCTCGAGCTGCCGCAGGGGCTCGGCGACGGCTGGGTGCCGACGGTGGCGACCTACGGGCCCGGCACCGAGGGCGTGCCGACGTTCACGACCGTGTGGGAGACGCCCGAGGGTGGCGACATCGCCCTCAAGGAGGCGACCGAGGTCACCGAGGGCTGGGTCGACCGCTCGGTGAACGACGGCGCCCGCGAGGGGTCCGTGACGGTCGGTGGCCGGACGTTCGAGCGCTACGTGGCCCGCGGCGGCTCGCAGGTCAGCTATGTCGAGCGCTCCGGCGACACCACTCTGGTGGCCACCGGCACGGCGGTCGAGGCCGAGCTCAAGACGTTCGTCGCAGCGCTCCGCGAGGTCACCCCGGCCCCCTGACCTGACGGTCTGTGGGCTGCTGGCGTCGGACGACCGTTGGTCGGACTCGGCGCGCGGGTGCTGCTCGGGGACGTGCCCCGGACCGCAGTTCCGCGAGCAGCGGTCGTCCGGAGCCCTGCCCTGAGCGGTATGCCGCTGGGCTCGGTCCCCGGGTCGGGTGACCTCGGGCGGTCGGCTCAGTCCTTCGCGGTGGCCTGCTCGATCTCGGCCTGGGCGCCGTCGAGCCACTTCTGGCAGTGCGCTGCCAGTGCCTCGCCGCGCCGCCAGAGCTGCATCGAGTCCTCGAGCGGAGCCTGGCCGGCCTCGAGCTTGGCCACGATGCCGATGAGCTCCTCGCGGGCGTCCTCGTAGCGCAGCTGCGCGATGTCGGGGAACGTCGCCTCGGTCTCTGCGTCAGCCATGCGGACCACCCTATGCCGGGCGTCGCGGGGCCCGCTTGCGCGGCGCGGGCTTCGCCTTCGCCGGCGCTGGCTCGGGTCCGGCTGCCGGATCGTCGAGGCCGTCGGTCACCGGGCGCACGCCGAAGTCGCCGCGGGCGACGCGGACGCGGAGCAGCTCGCCGATGCCCACGTCCTCCTGGTCCATGACGATGCGGCCGTCGCGGTGCTGGACGACGGCGTAGCCCCGGTCGAGCGTCGACTGGGGTGAGAGGGCGGTGACCTGACGCCGCAGGTGCAGGACCTGGTCGCCGGCCCTTTGGAGTCGCGCCTCCATCCGCAGGCGCGTCCGCTCGCGCAGGCCGTCGATCTCGGTCCGTCGCACCCGCACCTGCGCGACCGGGTCGGCCAGCACGGGCCGGGTCAGCAGGGCACGCAGGCCGCGCTGCTCCGCCTCGACCCGGCGCAGCACGGCCCCGCGCAGCCGGTCCCGGCCGCCGGCCACGAGGGCGACCTCGCGGGCCGCGTCAGGCACGACCTTCTTGCCGGCGTCGGTCGGAGTGGATGCCCGCCAGTCCGCGACGAGGTCGAGGAGTGGCTGGTCGACGTCATGGCCGATCGCGCTGATGACCGGGGTGCGAGCCGCGGCGACCGCACGGATCATCGCCTCGTTGGAGAAGGGCAAGAGCTCCTCGAGCGCGCCGCCACCGCGAGCGATGACGATGACGTCGACCTCGGGGTGCGCATCGAGCTCGACGAGCGCGGCGCAGACCTCGGTCACCGCCGTGTTGCCCTGGACCGCGACCTCGCGGATCTCGAAGCGGACGGCCGGCCAGCGGCGCCGGGCGTTCTCGACGACGTCCTTCTCGGCCGCGGAGCTTCGCCCGGTGATGAGGCCCACGCGGTGCGGCAGGAACGGGATCGGCCGCTTCCGTTCGGCGTCGAAGACCCCCTCCGCGGCCAGAGTGCGCTTGAGCACCTCGACCCGGGCCAGCAGGTCGCCGATGCCGACCGGGCGGATCTGCCGCGCCTCGAGCTGCAGGGTGCCCCGCTTCGTCCAGAAGGTCGGCTTGGCCTGGAGCACGACCCGCGCGCCCTGGGTGAGCGGGATCGGCATGGCGTTGACGGCGTTCATCGGCACCGAGACCGAGAGCGACATGTCGACGTCGGGGTCGCGCAGGGTGAGGAACGCCGTGCCGCCGCGGGGGTTGAACTGGACGACCTGGCCCTCGACCCACAGCTGCGACATCCGGTCGACGTAGTCGGCGATCTTGAGACTGAGGACCCGCACGGGCCACGGCTGCTCGGCAGTGGTCTCGGCCGCCTTCTCCGGCAGCGGTCCCATCGTGCTCACGGTGGTCACCCTACGGCTCCCGACCGACGGTCGAAGGTCAGGACGAGGCCGGGAGCCGGCCCAGCGGCATACGGGCGCGATTGGGGAGGTCACCGCCTGCCGACCTACCATGGGCGCATGACTCAGCCCGAGAAGAAGGTTCTCCTGGCCGCCCCCCGGGGCTACTGCGCGGGCGTCGACCGCGCCGTGGTGACGGTGGAGAAGGCGCTCGAGCTCTACGGGCCCCCGGTCTACGTGCGCAAGCAGATCGTCCACAACAAGCACGTCGTCAACACTCTCGAGCGGCGCGGCGCGATCTTCGTCGACGAGACCGAAGAGGTGCCCGAGGGCGCCACGGTCATCTTCTCGGCGCACGGCGTCGCCCCCGTGGTCCACGAGGAGGCCCGCACCCGCAGCCTCAAGACGATCGACGCGACGTGCCCCCTCGTCACCAAGGTGCACCGCGAGGCGGTCCGCTTCGCCAACGACGACTACGACATCCTCCTCATCGGACACGAGGGACACGAGGAGGTCATCGGCACCTCCGGCGAGGCGCCCGAGCACATCACCATCGTCGATGGCCCCGACGACGTCGACAACGTCACCGTCCGCGACCCCGAGAAGGTCGTCTGGCTCTCGCAGACCACGCTGTCCGTCGACGAGACGATGGAGACGGTCAAGCGGCTCAAGGAGAAGTTCCCCGCGCTGCAGAACCCCCCGAGCGACGACATCTGCTACGCCACGCAGAACCGTCAGCTCGCCGTGAAGCAGATGGCCCCTGACACCGACCTGATGATCGTCGTCGGCTCCCGCAACTCCTCCAACTCCGTGCGCCTCGTCGAGGTCGCCGTGGAGCACGGCGCGCGGGCCGGCCACCTCGTCGACTACGCCGACGAGATCCAGGAGGCCTGGCTCGAGGGCGTCACCACCGTCGGGGTCACCTCCGGTGCGAGCGTCCCCGAGGTGCTCGTCCGTGACGTCCTGACGTGGCTGGCGGAGCGCGGCTACGCCACCGTCCAGCCCGTCGTCGCGGCCGAGGAGTCGCTCCTCTTCGCCCTGCCGCACGAGCTGAGCCGCGACATCAAGCGCCTCTCCGGCTCCGAGGCGGGCACGGTGCGGCACGACGCGGCCTTCGAGGACGCCGGCTCGCTGCACTGACGTGGCGGGACGCCGGGCCGCTTTTTGACCCGGCGCCACGTCAGGCGCCCCGTACCCGGTCGCAGCCCCCTCGCGCCGTGATCCCAGATGCTCGGATGTGCTCTTCATCTCCCGCAGACCGGACGTGTCTGGACATAATCGAGTCATGAGCAACGAGCAACCGGAGAGCGGCCTCGAGTCGCAGCGGCGGTTCGAGGAGCTGAGCGCGAGGGTGGCCGTCACGCAGGCGGACATCGCGCACCTGCACAACCGCCTCACCGAAGCCCACGACCGGGCCAGCGCCACCGATGACCGCGCCGACTCCGATCGTCGCCGGATCGATGACCTCGAGACCCGAGCCGACGTGGACCGGCTCATGCTCAAGGAGCTCTATGAGGATGGGCTGCTCAGTGCGGAGCACATCGCACAGCTGCAGGACGCGTTGACGTCGTCCCGCAAGATCGGCGCGGCCATCGGCATCGTGATGGTGAGCCGACGCGTGAGCGAGACGGATGCCGTAGACATCCTCAAGCGGGCCAGCCAGGCCGCCAACCTCAAGCTGCGAGTCATCGCCGAGGAGATCGTCTACACGGGCGACCTCAGCACGCTGCCGCCGGACTGAGCCGTCCTCGGGGTGCGGTCAGGGCCGGCCGGCGAGGGCCGCGGCGATGGCCGGTGCCAGGTCGTCCGAGCCCTGCACCGCCTGATAGGTGCCTCCGGCCGACCTGGCCACCTCGGTGAGGAGCGTTGCGTCTGGCTTGCTGCCGACGCCGATGATGACGAGCTGCACGCCCTTGGCCGGGTCGTTCTTGCTCAGGTGCGCCTTGACTGCGCCGAGGGAGGCGCCGAAGTCATCGTCATTCGGACCGGCCGTGACGACGACGGCCGTGCTGGCTCGACCCGGCTGCGCCTGGGCCCGCGCGGCGTCCACTGCGGCGATGACCGTGTCATAGAGGCCCCGCCCACCGCCCGCGACGGTCGGCATCGACTCCAGCCCCTTGGCGATCGCCTGCAGCTGGCCCGCCCGGCTCAGTGCTCCCGGGGCCACGACCACCAGATGGTCCTCGCCCTTCGGCCCGAGGTGCTGACCGTAGAGCCACAGTCCCACCCTCGCTCGGTCGGGCAGCCTGCCGATGCCCAGCTGGGCACCCTCGCTGATCCGGTCGAGGATCGTGCTGCCGGCAACCTGCGACAGCGTCGTGCCGGACGTGTCCAGCGCGAGCACACCCGACGGGGCCGGCTGCACCGCAGCCCACGCGTCGCGCAGCTTCTCGGCAGTGGCGAGGCTCAGCGCCGGCAGCGGCGTGACCTTGCCCAGCGCCGTGGTCGCGGGCGCCTCTGCGCCCGTCCGCGTGCCCGCTGGGGCTGCCTCGACGCTGCTGCTGGGGGCCGCCGGAGCCGATGCTCCGGCACCCGGAGGTGTGAAGCCATGCGCCGCGACGACGGCCCGGGCGGCATCCGAGGCGAGGAAGTCACGCAGGCTGCGCAGGACCCGGGAAGCCACGGTGCCGTCGGCGACGGCGACCAGGGAGTACTCGAGGGTGGGTGAGCCGTCGGCCGGTGCGACCCCGGTCAGGGGGGAGTTCGCGTTGGTGGCGTTGTAGCGGGTCAGTTCGGCCATCGAGACGGGCGTCGTGACGTCGCGTCTGGCGTCGCTCGCGGCGACGATGGCCGAGCCGGGCTCGGTGAAGGACCGGGCGCTCTCCGCGACCCGCTTCAGGGCCGTCTCCGAGGCATCGGGTGCGGCGGCGGCCAGCCCGAGCAGGCCGACCGTCGACGTGGTCGGGTCGGGCAGGGCGAGCCGCGGCCCGTCGTCGCTGCCCTCGGCCAGTGCGGCCCAAGCGGCTCGCTCGGTCTCCTCGGCCGAGGCGGGGGTCATGGCGAGCACCACCGGAGTCGCGGCGAAGGGCTCGTCGGCCACGAGCCCGAGGCCCGCGCGGCTGTTGGCCTGCTCGAGCCAGAGGTGGGCATCGACGACCCAGGCGTCGGGTCGGGTCGGGCCGGCCAGCGACTGGGCGACCGTGCTCGACTCGAGGGGCACGACGGTGAAGGCGGCGCAGGGCACACCGGGCTGCGCCGTGAAGCCCTCGACGACCGCGGTGAACGCGGGCGCCATCGCCGCCGGCACGGCCACGGTCAGGTGGGCGGGCCGCTTGCACCCCGAGGTGACGTGCTGCGTGCTGGGGGCGGCGGGTGCCGCTCCGGGGGCCGCGAGTGGGGGCGCGTCGCTGCCGCCCCGGAGGAGCTGGAAGCCGATCCCGACCCCCGCGACGACCGCGACCGCCGCGGCCGCAGCGACGGTGATCCGCACCTGCCGCTTGCGCAGCTGTCGCTGCTGCACCTCGTGACGCCTGCTCTCGCGGGTGGCCAGCAGCGAGGCCTCGTAGGGGCCGACGCGCCGGCTCGCCGGAGGGGGCACGGCCGCGTGTGTCTTGCTCGTCTCGTCTCGCCCGCCGAAGTCCACGTCGCGAGTATGCGGCGATTCGTGCAGGACACCAACCGCAGCCCAGCGTCGCGGTCGACAGCTCTGACGATGCGTCCCGCTGGCGGGCAACCGTCGGATTTGATTGTGGGAGAAGGGGTTTGATGGGTGGGTCGAGTCAGGCCTGGGCAGGCGGGTTCAGCCGCAGGACAGCCCAGCAACGACAGGAGTTCACCCGCTGGTCAACCGGCGTTCTGCAGCCCTGGGGGCGTCTCAGCCGCCCAGGGCCGCCCGCAGCGCCGGCAGGAGATCCCCGGGCTCGGCGGCGCTGCGGTATCGCCCGCCGGTCATCGTGGCGAAGGACTCCAGCGCCTCGGCCTTCGGCTCACTGCCAAAACCGATGATCTCCATCCGGATCGGGTTGCGGGCGTCGACCAACCGCTTGAGCTTGGCGCGAGCGTCGTTGAGCGAGGCGCCGTAGTCGTCGTCGTTGGGCCCGTCGGCGATCACCACGACGGTGTTCTGCTGGCCCGGGGCATAGATCGACCGCGCGCGCTGGTAGCTCGCCACGATGGTGTCGTAGAGTCCGCGGCCACCGCCCACGACGCGCGTGAGACCGGCCATCTGCTTGCGCACGTCACGCAGGTGCTCCGTGTCGCCGATGGGCGCAGCGCCCAGCAGCTGGCGGAAGTCGTCGCCCTTGTTGCCGATGTGCAACGAGTAGGCCCACAGGCCCACCCGGTTGGTGGGCGGCAGCGAAGCGACTGATTCGAGGGCGGCGGCCTGAATGACCTCGAGGCGCGTGCCCTGGTCCGTGCGCCGGAGCATCGAGCCGGAGACGTCGAGCACGAGGAGCGTCTGGCGCTTCGGGCTGGCGGCCGCCCACGTCGACCGGACCGTCTTGAGGGCCTGTGCATCGGGAGCCGATGCCTCGACGACCTGGCCATAGAGCGGCGAGGGCAGCTCTGGATCAGGGCCTCCGGGTGTCGTGAAGCCGGCCGTCGAGAGGGCCGACTTGGCGTCCTCGGTGCCGAGGTAGGCAGCCAGGTCGGCGATGAGCCCGGCCACCTTCGGCTCGTCGGTCACGGTGATGAGGCGGTAGTTGAGGGATGGTGCGCCGTCGACGGGAGCGACGGCCGCGAGGGCCCGCCCGCCGTTGGACTCGTTGAAGGCGAGCAGCTGCGCGGCGGAGACGACCACCCCGAGGGGCGTCTGCGAGTCGGCCACCGCGGCCAGGCCCGGGGCGGGGGAGGCCGCGCTGGCCCGGATCACCTCGGTGAGCCGGTCGGCCGGCAGACCCGCAGCGGCCGCCCCGAGCGCCCAGGCGCCCGCGGCAGAGCGCGTCGGGTCCGGCACGCGGACGGGGGTCCCAGCTGTGAGCGCCGAGGCCCACTTCGCCTCGGCGCCGACCTGCTCGGCGCCGGCGCGCGGCATGGCCACCACGATGCCGGTCGACGCGAAGGGCTCAGCCACCGTGAGCTGCCCACCGGCGAGCGAACCGGCTCGCGCGACCCACTCGGTCGAGTCCGTAACCCACGCATCCGGAGCGGCCGCCGTGCCGATCGTGCCCGAGACGGCGAAGGGCTCCACCGACTGGATCGTGAACGCCGCACAGGGCCCGGTCTCCTCGGTGCTCAGTGTCTCGGCGAGCGCCGCGAGCACCGGCGCGACGGCAGGTGCCGCAGCCACGGTGACCGCTGTGGCGTCGGAGCAGGAGATCGGGGAGGCCGCAGTCGACGGGACGGAGGTGGGCGGCGCGGCAGGAGTGAGCAGGCGCCAGCTGACGAAGCCGGCCGCGGCCACCGCCACTGCTGTGACCGCCGAGATGACGACACGGCGGCGACGTGCTGCCTGCACTCTCGCGCGGTGAGTGGCCTCGGCCTGGCTGGCCGACTCACGCAGTGATGCCTCGTAGGGGCCGATGCGTCGCTCCGGCCTCGTTGGTCCCTCTTCCGGGGTGGGGCCCCCACCCACCGTCACTGCGCACCACCTGTCACGGGGGCAATTCTCGGGGGCGACGAGGTGGAAGTCCACCGTATCGGGCGCGCGTCAAATGTGCAGTTCGCCGCTTCCACGACGTCAGGCGCTCTCCTCGCGTTCACCCACGCGCCCCTCGCCGTGCACGGGGTCCACGACGCGCTCGCGGGCGAGGTGAACTTCGTCACGTGCCGCGCGGCCGACATCGCCGAGCCCGGCCTCATCGCCGAGCAGCTCGGGCGCGCTCAGCGTCCTCGGCGCTGCCTCGAGCGGCAGGGTCTCCGGCTGCTCGTCCTGCTGGGCGATCCCCAGCTCCCGCAGCCGGCGCGCCGTGACGAACACGCGAGACTCGAGCGTGCCGACGAACCGGTTGTAGTTCTCCACGCTGCGGGCGAGTGACTGGCCCATCGCCGAGACGTGGCCGCCGAGGGTCGAGAGCCGGGCGTGCAGCTCCTGGCCGAGGGCGAGGAGGTCTCGGGCGTTCTGCTCCAGCGCGTCCTGCTGCCAGACTGCGCCGATCGTGCGCAGCACGGCGAAGAGCGTGCCGGGGGAGGCGAGGACGACCTTGCGGTTCAGCGCGTGCTCATAGAGCCCCGGGTCGTCGGCGAGCGCCGCGCCGAGGATGGCCTCCCCGGGGACGAAGCACACGACGACCTCGGGCGAGCGGCTGAAGGCGCTCCAGTAGGCCTTGCCCGCCAGCGCGTCGACGTGCCGGCGCAGGGACGTCGCGTGGGCGCCCAGCAGCTCCGTGCGCTCCTGGGCGCTGACCGACTCGCCCTGTGCCTGGAGGAAGTGGGACATCGGCGCCTTGCTGTCGATGACGACGTGCCGCCCGCCGGGCAGGTTGACGACGGCGTCGGGTCGGATCGTCGCGCCGTGGCTCGACGTCCGGGTCACCTGCTCGTCGAAGTCGCAGCGGGCGAGCAGCCCCGACAGCTCGAGCACCCGACGCAGCTGCACCTCGCCCCAGGCGCCCCGGACCGAGGAGGCGCTGAGGGCGCTCGCCAGGGTCGCAGTCTCGGAGCGCAGGGACTCGGTCGACCGGCTGACGGAGTTGAGGCGCTCACCGAGCTCGCCGAACTGCTCGACGCGGTCGCGCTCCAGAGCCCCCACCTGCCGCTCCACGCGGCCGATGGTGTCGCGCAGCGGCGCGAGCAGGGCTGCCGTGTCGGCCGACTCGGCCCGCGCCAGCTCGAGGTCGTCGAGCCGTTGGCGCAGGACGTCACGCTCGGCCTCGGCGGCGGTCGCCCGGGACAGGAGCGACCCACGCACCCAGAGGAAGCCGAGCAGGCCACCGAGGAGCAGGCCGGTGACGAGACCGGTGAGCAGTGCGGCTGAGTCCATGCCGCAACCGTGGCAGAGGCCACTGACAGCGTCCGGCAGGGCACGCCGTTGGGGGCGGCGTCGGGGCAGTCTGCTAGACACCGTGGTTGTGAGTGAGTACGACGACGTGATCCGGCTCGAGCCGACCGACCAGCCCGCGACCCGGCGGGGCGCCTTCACGCAGGACTGGATGATCGGCAACGCCGTCAACGGTGGTGTCGTGATGGCTGCGGCCCTCAACGCCCTGCGCGAGCACCTCGCGGCCGACCCCGACGAGGTGACCGAGCACCTCGACCCCGTCGTCGTCAGCGCCTACTTCATGACGGCCTCGGCACCCGGGGCGTTCACCGCCTCGACGGAGCTCATGCGCGCCGGCCGCCGGCTCACGACCGGACAGGTGAGTGTCCACCAGGAGGTCGACGGCGGGCAGGTCGAGCGGATGCGCGCCATCGCCTCCTTCGGCAACCTCGACGGCACCGACACCTACCGCCAGTCGGCCGCGCCCGACCTCCCCCCGCCGGACGAGTGCGTCTCCGCACAGCAGGCGCCGCCGGACTTCCTGCGCCACAACCACTTCCTCGACCGGGTCGACATCCGCCTCGACCCGGCGACCGCGGGCTGGGCCGTCGGCAAGCCCTCGATGCGCGGGCTCATCCAGGGCTGGCTCCGGCTCCGCGACCAGAGAGAGCCCGACACGACGATGCTCGCGCTCGCCCTCGATGCCTTCCCGCCCGTGGCGTTCGACCTGGGCCTCTACGGCTGGACGCCCACCCTCGAGTTCACCGGCCACATCCGGCGTCGTCCCGCACCCGGTTGGCTCCGGGTCATGCTGACCACCCAGAACGTCGGCGGCGGACTCCTCGAGGAGGACGCGCAGATCTGGGACTCGACCGGAGCACTCGTCGCCCAGTCGCGCCAGCTCTGCGGTGTCCGGCCTGCCTGAGCGCGGGAGGGCTGGGGCTGCGGGTGCGCTGGGAGCGAGCTCAGCGGCATACGGGATGGTCGGGAGCCGGCCACGCGGCCACTAGACTCTTGACCCCGTGGCACTCACCATCGGAATCGTCGGGCTCCCCAACGTCGGCAAGTCGACGCTCTTCAACGCCCTGACCAAGAACAGCGTCCTCGCCGCGAACTACCCGTTCGCGACGATCGAGCCCAACATCGGTGTCGTGCCGCTGCCCGACGGGAGGCTCAACACGCTCGCCGAGATCTTCGGCTCGGAGCGGATCCTGCCGGCCACGGTGAGCTTCGTCGACATCGCCGGCCTCGTCCGCGGCGCCAGCGAGGGGGAGGGGCTCGGCAACAAGTTCCTCGCCAACATCCGCGAGTCCGACGCGATCTGCCAGGTCGTGCGCGTCTTCACCGACGACGACGTCGTCCACGTCGACGGCAAGGTCGACCCGCGCGGCGACATCGAGACCATCGAGACCGAGCTCGTCCTCGCTGACCTCCAGACCCTCGAGAAGGCCGTCGCCCGCCTCGAGAAGGAGTCGCGCGTCAACAAGGACCGCAAGGGTGCCCTCGACAACGCGCTCGCCGCGCAGAAGGTGCTCGAAGAAGGCAAGACGCTGTATGCCGCTGGGCCGGCTTCCGGGGTCGACCTGGCCGAGGCGAAGGGGCTGGGTCTGCTGACCACCAAGCCCTTCATCTACGTGTTCAACCTCGACGAGGACCAGCTCGCCGACGAGGAGCTCAAGACGACGCTGGCCGCCTCGGTGGCCCCTGCCGACGCGGTCTTCCTCAACGCGAAGCTCGAGATGGACCTGATGGACATGGAGCCCGAGGAGGCGCTCGAGCTGCTCCAGTCGTTCGGTGCTGAGGAGTCGGGGATGAACCAGCTCGCACGGCAGGGCTTCCACACGCTGGGCCTGCAGACCTACCTGACCGCCGGGCCCAAGGAGACGCGCGCCTGGACGATCGGCAAGGGCTGGACCGCGCCGCAGGCCGCCGGGGTCATCCACACGGACTTCCAGCGTGGCTTCATCAAGGCCGAGGTCGTGTCCTTCGACGACCTCGTCGCGGCGGGGTCAATGGCTGCGGCCAAGGCGGCCGGCAAGGTGCGCATCGAGGGCAAGGACTACGTCATGCAGGACGGCGACGTCGTGGAGTTCCGCTTCAACGTCTGATCGGGGCTGCGCCGACAGGTGGGGACCACGGTCCGCAGCTTTGGCGTGGCGGGCCACATCGGTTAGTACGGGTAGTCGCCCTTGATCACGAAGAAGGACCCCCGAATCGTCCCGGCGAGCTTCGACTTCTGCCGGGCGAACTTGAAGGCCGCAAGCTCCTCAGGCACGTCCATCCCTTCGCACAGCTTGAAACCGACGGCGCGCTTGCCACCGTCCGCGATCGTCCACAGGACGTTGAGCGCCAGCCCGGACTCGTAGAAGACGTGGACCCAGTGGATGCCGTCAACGTCGTTGATGCTGATCTGCAACGGACGGGCGGCGAACTTGATGCCGCGGTCCTCTTCCAGGATGCGCTCCACCCAGGCCAGCGTCGCAGCCTCATCGGTTGCGGGAGAGACCTCGAAGGTGTGCCCGTACTTCGTGGAGAAGTAGCGGGCCTCGTTGGCTCTCAGGCCAGCCAGTGCATCAGCGTGGGGGGAGGACTCCACGCCATCGGTGGAGACGTTCGTGAAGTCGACAGGGACACCCATGGCGGACATCTTGCCCAAGAGGACCGGCCGTCGCAGTGCCCGGGGCGTCGCGAGATCGAGAGCCCGGGCAGGGACCACGTGGCGGGATCACGCGCTCGAAGAGGGCGAGCCAGCCGAGCCAGCCGTTTTCTCGGTGGCGAAGGCCTGGTCTTCCGTGCAAGGTGGCCGTCGTGACCCTCGAGACGCCGACCCTGGAGACGGAGCGACTGCTCCTGCGTCCCTTCGCCGACAGCGATGCAGACGACATCTTCGCCCTGCAGAGCAACGCGCACGTGCTGCGCTACTGGGACTCCCCGCCGTGGGTGGACAGGGCCTCGGTCGAGCGCTTCCTGGCCAGGTGCCAGGAGATGGCCGACGAGGGAAGCGGCACGCGCCTCGTGATCGAGCGCCGGGCCGATCAGGTCTTCGTCGGCTGGATCAGCCTCAACAGCTGGAACCCGGACTTCCGCAGTGCCTCCCTCGGTTACTGCCTCACCGAGCGGGCGTGGGGCCACGGTTTCGCCACAGAGGCGGCGCGCGCCCTGCTCCGGTGGGCCTTCGACACGCTGGATCTCAACCGGGTGCAGGCAGAGGCCGACACGCGCAACGTCGCGTCGGCGCGAGTGCTGGAGAAGCTGGGCTTCGTGCGTGAGGGGACTCTGCGCGAGGACTGCATCGTCAATGGTGACGTGTCCGACTCATGGGTCTACGGCCTGCTGAGGCGCGAATGGGTGGCCAACGCGTGAGGTGAGTGCAGGACCGTCGACTGCGTGCTGCAGCTGTCGACGGCGGCGAGCGGCCGTGGTCTCGAGGCCGGTGCTGAGACGTGCATCACATGGCCGTGCCTTACGGCACCGTGGGAGTCCCGGGATCGCTAGCGTTTTGCTACCCCCGAAACGTTCGGCCGTTTCCCTGTCTGCCGAACGCGAAGCACCCCCGGACGCATCGTCCGGGGGTGCTGTCGTTTCGCTGGGCGCGCGCAGGGTCGGCCAACCCGCCCTCAGGAAAACCTGCATGCGTCGCCTGAACCCGACGCATCCAGGCCCAACCGGACCATGGCTCCGACGCAGGCAGCCGAGCCCGACGCATCGAGGTCAACCCACACACAACGCGCCTCGACCCCAGAGCGCCCGGCGGAACCCGAGAGCCACGACACCGTCAACAACCTCCAGTCAGGTTCGACGACCTCACCGGCGAGCGCGGTCAGCGCTGGTGCGCCACTGCTCGGCGCCGGCGATCGTCCGCCGGGGCGTGCCGTGCCCGCCGTGCCAGTCGACGACCAGGATCGTGGCGTCGTCGGCGAGCGACTGGCCGCAGAGGCGCAGCACCATCTCGGTCAGGCTGCGGGTGGCCTCGCGTGGATGGAGGTGCCGCGTCCCGACGATCGCCTCCATCAGGTCAAGATTCGAGGCTTCCCGCTCGAGCATCCCGTCGGTCACCATCACGAGTCGGTCGCCGGCCTGCAGCGCGACCTCGGTGGCCTCGAATGTGGTGTCGGCGAAAAGCCCCAGCGGAAGGTTGACGGGCAGGGTGATCGCCGCAGCGACGCCGTCGCGCCAAAGATAGGGAGCGACGTGGCCGGCGTTGACCATGGCGAGCGTGCCGGTGCTGAGGTCGAGCCGGCCCAGCATGCCGGTGACGAAGCGGTCCGCCCCGCTCGCTGCGGCGTGCTCGAAGAGGGCGAGGTTGGCTGTGTGCGCCTGCTCGGTGAGCGACGCGCCCATGCGCCGGCTGTTGCGGATGCTGCTGACGCAGAGCGTGGCGGTGAGGGCGCTCGCGACGCCGTGCCCCATCGCGTCGGTCAGGGACAGGTGCAGCACGTCGCGCCCGAGGGAGTAGTCGAAGGTGTCCCCGCCGACGGAGGCGGCTGGCTCGAGCCAGCCGGCGAGAGCAAAGGCGCCCGCTTCGCAGGTGAACGATGCAGGCAGCAGCCGGTGCTGGATCTCCGCGGGCAGCGAGAAGCGGGTCCCCCGCTCGGCCCGGTCGAAGACGTCGGTGTGGCGCCGGTTGGCGATGACGACGAAGGCGAGCATGTGACCGACGCGCCCGATCCGCTCGAGGGTCTCGGCGTCGGGCGCCACCGGGAGCGATAGCTGGAGCAGCCCGAGGACCTCGCCCCGCTGGGTCACGGGAGCGAGGACGACCCAGCGGGCTCCGTCCGTGCCCCGCCCCCAGGACGAGGAAGGCGGGACGACCTGCGGCGTCTGCGTCCGCAGCGCGACCTCGACGAGGCCCTCGATCGGCACGGACACGGACTGCTCGCCGTCGTCGAGCCGGGTCAGCCCCTCGAGACCACCGAGGCCCTGCGCCACCAGTGCCTCTGCTGAAGCGCCGTGGGACATCCGGACGAGCTGGCCACCGGCCGTGTCGGCGATGAGGAAGTACGCGCCCGAGGCCCGGAGCTCTGCCGCCAATGACGCCGTGACCGCTTCGACGGCGTCGAGCGGTGAGGCGTTCTCTGCGGCATCAAACACCGCGCTGAGGAGCTGGTCAGTCTGGACGACGCCCACAGAGCGACATTACGACGCGGGACGTCACGATGCCGTGAGCATCGAACAAAAGGCCAGAGTCGCCGATCACACAGCCGAGACAGCATCGCCATGAGCTCGCCGGCACGCCCGTCTCAGTCGTCGTCCTCGTCGTCATCGTCGTCACACACCAGCTCGCCCTCCCACGCCTCACGCCCCTCGTTGATGGCGAACAGCGCGATGACGAAGCCGGCCACCGGGTCGAGCCAGGCCGCGCCCGTGAGGGCATAGAGGCCGAGCCCCAGCAGGGTCGAGACGCTGAGCAGCACGCAGATCTTCGTCTCGGCGGCGTCGGCGAGGATCAGGCGGTCGCCGCCGAGCTGCTCGCCGACCCGTTGCTTCGCGGCGGCCAGCAGCGGCATGACGATGAGCGAGGTCGACAGCAGGACGACCCCGACGATCGACTGGTCGGGCTCTCCACCGCTCAGCAGCGAGCGCACGCCCTCGACGACCACATAGCCGGCGAGGAGGAAGAAGGTGATCGCCACGCCGCGCAGCGCCCGCTTCTCCTTGCGCTCGTCGGCCTCCCCGTGGCGCAGCCGCGCGGCGAGCCGCAGCCCGACGAGGATCGCGGCGGTCGACTCGATGCCGGAGTCGAGGCCAAAGCCGATGAGCGACACGAGCCCCGCCATGACTCCAGCGGTGACGCCGACGACTCCTTCGATGACGTTGTAGCCGACCGTGAACTGGGCCAGCCGCAGCGCTCGCCGGGTCAGCCGCTCGGTCTCGGCGGCGCTGGTCGCGGTGCGGGAGGCTGCGGGCCGGGTGGTCATGAGGCCGACTCCGTCCGGGCGGTGCCGTATCTCGGGCACAGGGTCACTGCGTCGCCGGTCAGCGCGAGGAGTCGCTCGGCCGCCGCGAGCAGGTCGAGGAGGGCTTCGGAGTGGTTGAGGGAGAAGACGGAGGCGCGGCCCTCGGGTCGGCTGTCGACGAGCCCGCAGTCCTTGAGGCAGGCCAGGTGCTTGGAGACGGTGCTCTGGGCCAGCCCGAGGTGCGCCGTGAGGTCGACGACGCGGTGCTCACCCAGCGCGAGGTGCTGGAGGATCGCGAGGCGGGAGGGGTCGGAGAAGCCGTGGAAGAGACAGGAGGCGGCCTTGAGGGCCGACGTCTCACGGGTCAGCATCGTCATGTGTCGATGCTATCGCTAACCCGTGTCGTATGCCGCTGGGCCCGCCCCCGCACGCCAGCACCGTCCCGCTGTGGCTGGCCAAACCGTCAGGGTCACAGCTCGCGACTGGAGAGCACCTCGCTGCCATCGATCTTGAGTACGCCGCCGTCCTCGACGAGACCGAAGGCGGTGCGCTCCTGGATCACCCGGCCGTCCTCGAACGTGTAGGTCAGCGTGGCCTCGACGCTCCCGGGCGGCGTGGCGTCGAGGTCCCGGACGGTGACCTTGTCGATGCCGTCCCAGAAGGCCTCGTAGTTGTCCTGGGTGCCCGACGTCGCACTCCGGTAGCGCTCGGTCAGCAAGGCGTAGCCCGCATCCGTGTCGTCGGGCAGCAGTGCGTAGTAGCCGCGCACCGCCTTGCTGAGTTGCGCTGCCGTGGGCGCAGTCGGTTCGGACGGCGCCGGCGTGGTCTCGGCCGGCGTCGACGGCGCTGCGGATGTTGGAGCCTCCGACGTGGTCGTCTCCCGGCTCGCGGACGGGGAGGGCGAGTTCGAGGTGACCGACGAGGTCTCCGGGGGTGCAGCGGCCGGCGTCCTCGGCTCATCTCCGCGCAGCGCCTGCCATGCGAGGAGGCCCACGACCGCGAGCGCCGCGATGGCCAGGACAACCGCGAGGCCCCGCCTGGATCGCCGCTGCTGCGGAGCCGGCCGCGCCGGCGGCACCTGCGACACCTGCGACACCTGCGTCATCGGCGTCGCCCGCGTCACGGGCCCGGGAGCCGACGGAGCAGGCTGCGCAACCGGCACCGGCCGCATCGGTTGAGTCGCCGCCGCGGTCGGCAGCGCGACCGTCGGGTCAGCACCGGCAGCCGCGCTCAGGTCGAGCCGCTCCAAGGCCTCGACCGCCGCGCTCATGGACGGCCGCTCGTCTGGCTGTGCGCCCAGCATGGCGAGCAGCACCGGCGCCAGGGCACCTGCCCGAGCGGGAGGCGCCGGCGACGTCGACGCAACGCGGTGCAGCAGGGCCATCGGGTTGTCGTCGAGGCCGAACGGCGGGACACCCTCCACGGCGGCATAGAGCGTCGCACCGAGCGAGAAGACGTCGGTCGCCGGGGTCGACTCCTCGCCTCGGGCCACCTCGGGCGCCAGGTAGGCAGGGGTGCCGGTGACCATGCCGGCGGCCGTCAAGGTCGCGTCGCCGAGCGCCCGCGAGATGCCGAAGTCAGTGATCGTGGCCGAGCCGTCATCGAGGATGAGGATGTTGGCCGGCTTGATGTCGCGGTGGACGATCCCGGCGGCATGCGCGGCCGCGAGCGCCGACCCCACCTCGGCCCCGATGAGCGCCACCTCGTCCGGTGGCAGCGGCCCGTCCTGCTGGAGCACCTGCTGGAGTGTCCTCGAGGGGAGGTACTGCATGATCAGGCACGGCTGCCCGTCGTGCTCGACGACGTCGAAGACCGGCACCGCGTGCGGATGGTGGAGCTGCGCGGTGATGCGGGCCTCGCGCATCGCGCGGTTCTTCGCCGTCTCGGCGTCCTCGGCGCTCGCACCGGGCGGCAGGTGCAGGAGCTTGGCGGCGACGGTCCGCTGCAGTCGCTCGTCGCTGGCCTCCCAGACCGATCCCATCCCGCCGACGCCCACTCGCCTCAGCAGCCGGTATCGCCCGGCGATGACGACGTCGGGCTGGGTCATGGTTCGCGGCTCCGTCCGGTGGGGGCTGGGGTGACCCTGACAACGTACCCACCCGCGAAGCTCGATGCCGTATGCCGCTGGGCTGGGTGAGCGCCCAGGCCAGCACCCAGCTCAGTGCCCCAGCTCAGTGCCCCAGCTCAGTGCCCCAGCTCAGTGCCCGACGTCGGTGACGCGCCGGAGCAGGCGCAGCTCGTCGCGGAGGCGGGGCGGGACCGGGAGGCGGAAGACCGCGAGGGCCTGCTGGTAGGCGACCATGGCGCGCAGGTAGTCGCTCCGGGCCCGCTCGAGGTCGGTGCGGCCGCTCGTCGCGCGTCGGGCTGCCATGAGGGCGGTGTGGGCCCGGTCCATGCTCTGCCGGAGGGATCCGAGCAGGTTGGCTGCATCGGGTCCCATCGCGCCGCTGACGGCGTGCCCGGCTGCTGACTGGTCCGTGGTCATGGGTCTGTGGTCATGGGTCTGTGGTCATTGCGGAGTTGGGCCGCTCATGCTTCACAACCTGCTTCCCACCGCGCCCTCGTGGACGCGATCACCTTCACCCTACGCTCGCGGAGCCGCGAGGCGGCCTTTGACGTGGTCCGGACCACGTGGAACCGGGACGTTCGCCTCTGGTGTGCGGCGCGTGCCGATCCGAGAGTGGCACCGCGGTCGCCGACCGCCGAGGTGCGGCGTCCCCGGCACCGCAGGAGGAGGACACCATGGAGTCCACCAGCAAGCCGATCACCGAAGCGCAGATGCGCACCTTCACCAAGAAGCACTTCGAAGCCTGGAACGCCCACGACGTCGACGCCATCGTCGCCCTCATCGCCGATGACGCCGTCTACGAGGACCCGGGCTTCGACAAGCCGGCCTACGGCAAGACGGAGATCGCGAGCCGCCTGCATGCAGTGTTCGCGGCTTTCCCCGACATCCACTTCCCGGACGAGCTGGCCCACGTCCACACCAACGTCGACCACTCCGAGTGCGTCCTCACGTGGACGTTCACGGCGACGATGACGGGCGACCTGATCGCGCCGGAGGGCCGGATGCCCGCGACGGGCAAGAAGGTGCAGGTCAGCGGGGCCACGTTCAACCGCTTCCGCGGCGACCTGCTCAGCCACTTCACGATGTACTACGACAGCCTCGACATGCTCCAGCAGCTCGGCTTCCTGCCGCAGAGCACCGGCGTCGGCATGCGGGCCGTGATGTTCGCGGACTACCTGACGGGCAAGGCGAAGAAGGCCCTGCACCTCGTCTGAGCCAGAGACCCGAAGGGAACCTCAGGCGGTCTTGTCCCGCTTGGGTGCGGCCGGGAGAGCGCGCTTCCGGACTGGCGCCCGGCGGGACCGAGCCCGCGTGGGTGGCTTCGTCGCGGCCCTCGCCGGCAGGCCCTCGGCCCGCTCGGTCGTGGCCATGAAGTCGCGCAGCACGTCGGCGAAGCGGTTGGGCTGGTCGAGGTGCGGGAAGTGCCCGGCACCCTCGAAGAGCTCGACCCGGCAGGTCGGGGCGAGCTCGGCGGCGCGTTGGGCGTGCTCGACGGGGATCACCATGTCGTTGGTGCCCCACACGATGAGCACGGGCACGCCGACGAGCTCGGTGAGGTATTCGAGCGCCTGGATGCGCTGACCACCGGAGTTCATGACGGACCGGGTCGTGGCGAGGAATGCGCGTCGGGCATCGGCGTCGTTCAGCTCGGTGAACCCCTCCCAGGCGGCGCGCATGTCGTGACTCGCGCGCCAGCCGAAGACGGACAGGCTGCGGCCGACGAACTCGGCTCCGACGCGGACCCAGGGGGAGGCGATCACTGGGAGCACGACGTCGGCCACGGGGAGCGTCGCCGCCCGCAGGAAGGGGCTGACCTCACGACCGAGGCCGCCCGTGCCGACGAGCACGAGGCGCTCGACGCGCTCGGGGAAGAGGTAGGAGAAGGCGAGGGAGATGCCGCCGCCCAGCGAGTGGCCGACGATGGTGACGCGCTCGAGCCCGAGCTGGTCCATCAGGTCGCGCAGGGTGCCGGCCTGGGCGGCGGGGGAGTAGTCGCCCTCGTGCTTCTCGGAGGCGCCGTGGCCGAAGAGGTCGGGGACGACGACGCGGTTGGTGTTGTCGAGCCGGTCGACGAGGTAGCGCCAGTTGCGGTGCGAGCCGAGCAGCCCGTGGACGAAGAGGATGGCCTCGCCGGTGCCGCTGTCGACATAGGACAGGGTGTGGCCGTACAGGCGTGTCTGCCGTGGGCTGAGCGGACTCACGACACCTCCTCGGGTCTGTGCTTACTTGAGAGTAACCCGAGCATGGGGGACATCCCGGCAGAAGCGGGAGGTCTCACACGTGTCGTGACCGGATCCTTACCGAACCGGCGTCGCAGGCTCAGATCGCGCAGCCGTCGGGCCCGCAGACCGGCGCGTCTGCTGCGGCGGTGTCGCTCTGGACCATGACGAGCGGGTTGGCCTCGCGCCACGCCTGCTCGAGGGCCTGGGTGAACAGCTCGGCGGGCTGGGCGCCTGAGACGCCCCACTTGTTCTCGATGACGAAGAAGGGCACCCCCTGGATCCCCAGCGAGCGGGCCTGCTGGATGTCGTCCTGGACGGCCTTGCGGAAGCGGCGCATCTCGAGGGAGTCGCGGATCTCGTCGGCGTCGAGGCCGGCGGCGACGCCGATCCGGACGAGGACGTCGCGGTCGCCGATGTCCTCACCGTGCTCGAAGTGCGCGGAGAGCAGGCTTTCCTTCACCGCGTCGCCGACGCCGTGCTCCTTGGCGAGGTGGAGCAGCTCGTGCGCGGAGAAGCTGTTGGCGACAACGAGCCGGTCGAAGTCGTAGTCGAGGCCCTCGCCCGCGGCGACCGTGGTCACGTGGTCGAGCATCTGGCGCACCTGGGCCGGGTCCATCTGCTTGACGGTGGCGAGGTAGTCGAGCTCGCTCCCGTCGTAGTGCTCGGGGATCGTCGGGTCGAGCTGGTAGCTGTGCCACGTCACCGTCACCTGGTCACGGTGCGGGAAGTCGGCCAGGGCGGTCTCGAAGCGGCGCTTGCCGATGAAGCACCACGGGCAGGCGATGTCGGACCAGATGTCGACGTTCATGCAACATTCAACTGTGAGGCCGTGCGGCTGCTTCCCGGCGCGCGAAAAAAAGTTCTGGACAGGTGTAACGGTCTGCGTGCGTCGTGCGCTGTAGGGGGTGAAAGAGGCGCCACTCGGACCCCCGAGCGAGTGGCGCCTCTTCCTTTTCCCCACGCTCGGCCAGCCCCTGCCGTATGCCGCTGGGCTCGCTCCCGACGGGCGGGACGAGTAGCGGGCTGACCTGGGTGCAGGCCACCGTGGGCACCCCTCGAGGGGTGCCCCCCAGCGTGGGTCAGCCGATCTCGCCGATCGAGGTCGGGCCGATGATCGGGGAGTCGGGCGCAAGGACCCCGGCTGTCTGCTCGACGGCGATTGCTTCGACCTCGTGCGGGCGGAGCTCGCCCGACTCGATCTGCTCGGCCCAGTGGCACGCGACCCGGTGGTCCTTGGGCACGCCGGGCAGCTCGACGGTGCGCAGCACGGGCCGCTCGGTGTCGCAGCGGGTCGGCTGGCGCCACGGGCATCGGGTGTGGAAGCGGCAGCCGGTGGGCGGGTTGGCGGGGGAGGGCAGGTCGCCGGTGAGCAGGATGCGCTCGCGCTGGTCCTCGATGACCGGGTCCGGCACCGGCACCGCGGAGAGCAGTGCTCGGGTGTAGGGGTGCAGCGGGCGGGCGTAGAGGTCCGCGGCCGGCGCCTCCTCCGCCAGGGCGCCGAGGTACATGACGCCGACCCGGTCGCTGATGTGCCGGACGACGGCGAGGTCGTGGGCGACGACGAGATACGTGAGGCCGAACTCCTCCTGCAGGTCCTCGAGCAGGTTGATCACCTGGGCCTGGACCGACACGTCCAGGGCTGAGACCGGCTCGTCGGCGACGATGAGCTTCGGGTTGACCGACAGTGCCCGGGCGATGCCGATGCGCTGGCGCTGGCCTCCGGAGAACTCGTGCGGATACTTCTTCAGGGCGGCCGGCGGTAGGCCGACGGCGGCGAGCAGCTCCCGCAGGCGCTGGTTCGCCGCGGCGTCGTTCTCGATGAGGCCGTGCGCCTTGAGGCCCTCGAGGAGCAGGGACTCGACCGACTGGCGCGGGTCGAGGCTGCTCATCGGGTCCTGGAAGACCATCTGGATGTCCTGCCGCTTGCGCCGCAGCTCCTCGCCCTTGAGGCTCGCGATGTCGACGCCGTCGAAGGTCACCGAGCCCTCGGTCGGCGGCTCGAGGTTGAGGATCGCCCGGCCGAGGGTCGACTTGCCGCAGCCGGACTCGCCCACGAGGCCGTAGGTCTCGCCGCGGCGGATCTGCAGGTCGACGCCGTCGACGGCATAGACGTAGCCGATCGTCTTGTCGAAGATGACGCCCTTCCTGATCGGGAAGTGCACCTTGACGCCGCGGACGTCGACGAGGACGTCGCGGTGGTCGGCGTCAGCTGGAACCGCGGAGTCGGCCGAGCCGGTCACGTCGTGGTCAGCGTTTGCGGTCGAGGTCATCGAGCCACCTCCACGGGGTTGAAGCAGCGCAGGGCGCGGCCGAAGTCCATCTCGAGCTGGGGCGTCTGCTCCCGGCACACCTCCAGGGCGTTCAGGCAGCGGGGCGCGAAGGCACAGGCGCTCGTCCACGGCAGGTTGTCGGCGACCGAGCCCGGGATCGGGTTGAGTCGCTCACCCCGGCCGACCTCCAGCTTGGGGATCGACTCGAGCAGGCCGTTCGTGTAGGGATGCCGCGGCTGCTCGAAGAGCGGGTGGCGCTCGGCGCGCTCGACGATGCGACCGGCATAGAGGACGTTGACCTCGTCGCACAGGCCAGCGACGACGCCGAGGTCGTGCGTGATCATGATGAGCGCCGTGCCGGTCTCCCGGACGAGGTCCTTGAGCAGGGTGAGGATCTGCGCCTGGATCGTCACGTCGAGAGCCGTCGTCGGCTCGTCGGCGATGAGCAGGCGCGGCTCGCAGGCCAGGGCGATGGCGATCAGGGCCCGCTGGCGCATCCCGCCCGACATCTGGTGCGGGTAGTCCTTGAGGCGCCGGTCCGGGTCCGGGATGCCGACCTTGTCGAGCATCTCGCGGGCGACGACCATGGCCGCCTTGCGGGACATGCCCTTGTGCCGCTCGAGGACCTCGGCGACCTGCAGACCCACCGGGACGACC
The DNA here is from genome assembly GCF_028446585.1 of Intrasporangium calvum. Lineage (GTDB taxonomy): Bacteria > Actinomycetota > Actinomycetes > Actinomycetales > Dermatophilaceae > Intrasporangium > Intrasporangium calvum_A. The sequence goes on along the minus strand of NZ_JAPFQL010000042.1, from coordinate 40,502 downwards.
GGGTTGAGCGAGCTCAGCGGGTCCTGGAAGATCATCGCGAGCTCCTGGCCGCGACGGTCGCGCATGTCCGAGTCGGACAGCTTGAGCAGGTCGGTGCCGTTGAAGAGGACCTCGCCCTCGACCCGGTTGCCCCGCTTGGGCAGCAGGCCCATGATCGCGAGCGACGTGACGGACTTGCCGCAACCGGACTCGCCGACGAGGCCCACGGTCTGGCCGGGCCGGACGTCGAAGTCGATGCCGTCGACGGCCACGAAGGGCTCCTCGCCCTGCCGCTTGAACGTGACCTTGAGGTCACGCACCTGCAGCAGCGGCTCGTCACCGTGGCGTGCGGCGTCGCTGGTCGACGCGTAAGAGGTGGTCTGGGACACCCCGGTCACCTCCTGCTCTTGGGGTCGAGGGCCTCGCGCAGGGACTCTCCCATGAGCGTGAAGCCAAGGGCGACGACGATGATGCACAGCGCCGGGTAGATGGCCAGGTGCGGGTAGTCGCTGACGTAGTTCTGCGCCTGGCCGAGCATCTGGCCCCACTCCGGCTGCCGGTCATCGGGGTTGCCGAGGCCGAGGAAGGACAGGCCGGCCGCCTCGATGATCGCCGTCGCGAGCACGAGCGTCGCCTGGACGATGACCGGGCCGAGCGAGTTGGGCAGCATGTGCCGGAAGACGATCGCATGCGGCTTGACCCCGAGGGCCCGCGCCGCGAGCACGTGGTCGCTGGCGCGCTGCGCGAGCATGGAGCCGCGCAGCAGCCGAGCGAAGATGGGGATCTGCACGACGGCGATGGCGATGATGACCGTGGTCTGGCTCGGGCTCGCGGCGATCGCGGCGATCGACACGGCAAGGATGAGGCCGGGGATCGAGAGCATGACGTCGACGATCCGCATCACCAGGGAGTCGACCCAGCCACCGATCGCGCCGGCGAGGGTGCCGAGCGTCAGGCCACCGAAGAGACCGCCGAGCGTGGCGAGCACGCCGACGATCAGCGTCTGACGGCCGCCGACCAGCAGGCGGGAGAGCAGGTCACGGCCCACGTCGTCGCCGCCGAGCGGGAAGCCCGGCTGTGGCCCGGGAACCGGGTTGGTCTGGCGCCGCACCTGGCTGAGGAGCGGCTGGGCGACCGGGTCGTAGGGCGCGATCCACGGGCCGATGATCGCGAGGACGATGAAGACGAAGGTGATCGCCGCGCCGGTGAGGAAGACGGGGTTGCGGCGCAGGCGCTTCCAGGCGCTGGCGATGAGGGACTGGCCCTCGCCACCGGACACGCGGCCCGCGTCGGCGACCGTCATGACGGTCCCGCCCTGCGCACCACCGGCGGTGCTGCCCGCGGTCTGCGCGAGGGCGTCGATGCGGTCCTTCTTGCTGTCGCCGAAGCGGCGCCGATCAGGGGATGGGGTCATCGCTGGGTCACCTCGTCCGGATGCGGGGGTCGATGATGGCATAGGTGATGTCCACGAGCAGGTTGACCACGACGTAGACGGCGGCCGCGGCCATGATCAGGACCTGGAGGACCGGGTAGTCCTTGACCTCGATCGCGATGGCGAGCGCCTGGCCGATACCGGTGTAGCTGAAGACGCGCTCGGTGAGGACGGCGCCCGCGAGCAGGGCGCCGGTCTGCAGGCCGATCGTCGTCACGACGGGCAGCAGTGCATTGCGCAGGATGTGCCGGCCGCGGATGATCCGCGAGGTGAGGCCCTTGGCGTTGGCGGTGCGGACGTAGTCCTCCTCGACGACGTCGAGCACCGACGCGCGGGTGATCCGGAAGATCACGGCGAAGGGGATCGAGGCGAGGGCCAGGGCCGGGAGGATGAGGTGCTTGAGGGCGTCCCACGCGGCGTCCCACTCCTGGGTGAGGATGCCGTCGAGGACGAAGAAGCCGGTCACGCGCGTCGCGTCCATCGTCGGGTCCTGGCGGCCGGAGACGGGCAACCAGTTCAGCTCGACGGCGAACCAGTGCTTGAGCATGAAGGCCAGGAAGAAGACGGGGACGGCGACGCCGACCAGGGAGCCCATGACCGACAGGTTGTCGATCCAGCTGTCCCGCCGGCGGGCCGCGAAGTAGCCCAGCGGGATGCCGATGAGGACGGCGATGAGGATGGCCAGCGTGGCCAGCTCGATGGTCGCCGGGAAGCGGGACAAGAAGACCTCGAAGGCGTCCCGGCCGGGGAGGACCCCGTTGGACGGGCCGAAGTTCCCGGTCGCGACGCGCTTGATGTAGTTCCAGTACTGCACCCACAACGGCTGGTCGAGGCCCAGGGCCTGCTCGAGCTCGCGGCGGCGCTCTGGGGTGGCGCGCTCACCGAGCATCGCCGAGACGGTGCCACCCGGCAGCGCCTTGAACCAGAGGAACAGCAGCAGGGAGAGAACCACGACCACGCCCGCCATCTGGATCAGGCGGCGCACGATGAATCTCAGCATGGCCAGGTGCCATCCTTTCTCACGACCAGGGGCCGTCCCACCTGGATGGGACGGCCCCCGGCTGTTGTGACAGTGTCCGGGCCTGAGGTGGCCTCAGGCAAGGATCACTTGCCTCCGACAGAGGCGGTGTTGAACTCCTCGGCGGTCATCGGCGAGGCAACGATGCCCTCGACGTCCGGGCCGACGACCAGCGCGGGCGGCGAGTGCGTCAGCGCGAGACCCGGGAGGTACTCCTCCATGATCTGCTGGTTGAGCTTCTCGTAGGCCGCGGTGCGCTCCGCCTCGTCCGGGATGCTGTCAGCGGCGACGAGGTCGTCGTTGAGCGTCTTGCCCCAGTCCTGGACGTAGGTGTGGAAGTCGTTGTTCTCGCCCTTGAAGAACGTGCCGATGAAGTTGTCGGCCGCGTTGTAGTCACCGGTCCAGCCGATGATCCACGCGTCGAACGAGCCGGCGTCGATGCCGTCGAGGTAGCCACCGTTCCACGGCTTGGCCGTGAAGTTGACCTTGATGCCAGCGGCCTCGAAGTCGGTGCGCAGCGCCTCGGCGATCTTCTGCGGGTTCGGCATGTACGGACGCGAGACCTCGGTCGGGTAGGCGAAGTTGAGCGTCATGCCCTCGGCGCCGGCCTCCTTGAGGAGCGACTTGGCCTTCTCGACGTCGTACGCGTACGGCTGCAGGTCCTTGTTGTAGCCGGCGACGGTGTCGGGCATGAACTGCGTCGCCACCGCGGCACCCTCGGGCAGCTGCGTCTGGACGAGCTGCTCACGGTTGAGGGCGTGGTAGAGGGCCTGACGGACCTTGAGGTCCTTCAGCTTCGGGTTCTTCTCCGGGTTGAGGCCCATGTAGAGGATGTTGAACGCCGGGCGCACGAGCACCTGGTTGCCCTCGTCCTCGAGACCCTTCCAGTCGACCGGGTTGGGCAGGTCGTAGCCCTGGATGCTGCCGGCCTTGAGCTCCTGGCGGCGGGTCGACTCGTCCGGGACGATCTTGAAGACGAGCTTGTCGAGCTTGGCCTTGGCGCCCCAGTAGTCGTCGTTGCGCGCGAGCGTCACGGTGCCATTGGCCTGGTCGTACTTCTCGAACTTGAAGGGACCCGTGCCGACCGGGTTCTGGGAGTTCGCCGGGTAGACGAAGCCCTCACCCTGAGCCTTGACGTCGTTGGCCTTGCCCTCGGTCAGGGCCTTCGGGCTCTGCATCGAGAAGGACGGGAGAGCCAGCATCGCCGGCCACGCCGAGCTGACGCGGTTGAGCGCGATGACGACGGTCGTCTCGTCCTTCGCCTCACAGCTCTTGTAGAGGGAGTCGGCAGCCTTGTCCTTGAACGCGCCCATCGTGTAGGACCAGTAGTCGGCCGGGCCCTTCTGGGCGTCGGCGTTCTGGTCGAACATGCGCTCGAAGTTGCTGCAGACGGCGGCCGCGTTGAAGGCCTCGCCGTCGGAGAACTTGACGCCCTCGCGGAGCTTGAACTCCCACGTGGTGCCGTCGGACGACGTCGGCATGTCGGTGGCGAGCGCCGGCTCGAGGTCGGCCGTGCCCGGCTTGAGCTGGAGCAGGCCGTCGAACATCTGCCGCGTCACGCGGAAGGTCTCGCCGTCAGTGGCGTAGAAGGGGTCGAACAGCTTCGGGGCTCCGGCGGCACCAAAGGTGAGGGTGCCACCGCTGGCCGCGCCGCCGCCGTTGGTGGCTCCGGGCGTGCCGGCGTCACGTTCGGACTGGGCACACGCCCCGAGGGTCAGCGCGACCGTCGCGAGCATCGCGACCGGTGCAGCCTTCCGGAAGAACTTCATGAGTTACCTCGCTCTAGTGCGAAGGCCGCCCGGGAATGGGCCGACCAAGAGGAGACCTTTCACGGCGGCGGGCATCGTCGCCACGATCGGTTGGGGAGCAACCTAGTCCGGATCGACCGGTGATATCCCAGATGGCGGACAATGTTTATCCGTCCGATACTCAAGGCGCGCCCCCGGGGCGGCAGGAGCGGCACCGTGCCGACGTGCGGGAGCGAGCTCAGCGGCATACGCCATGATCGACGTTGGACCGCACACCAGATGGACAGGGGACCCCATGACGACTGACCCGCGCGAAGGGCTGCGGCTCGTCGTCGGCGCCGCCATCGTCGACGACCTCGAGCACCCCACGCGGCTGCTCGCCGCCCGACGGACCGAGCCCCCTGCGCTCGCCGGCGGCTGGGAGCTGCCCGGTGGGAAGGTCGACGCGGGGGAGTCGCCCCTGTCCGCGCTCCACCGGGAGGTCCTGGAGGAGCTCGGCGTCACCATCCGCCTCGGCCCCCACTTGCCCGGCCCGCTGCCCGGCGCCACGTGGGCGGTGGGCGAGCGCTACGAGATGCTCGTCTGGATCGCCGAGGTCCGCGACGGCGTCCCCGCCCCCATCGAGGACCACGACGCCGTCCGCTGGCTCGGCGTGACCGAGCTGCGGGACGTGCCCTGGCTCCCGGCCGACCTGCCCATCGTCGACGCCCTGGAGGCCCGCCTCGGCGGCGCGTTCGGAGGCTCCGCAAAATCCTGAGAGACTGTCCCTCATGCCCCTGAAGACCCGCGCGGACATCCGCAACGTCGCCATCGTCGCTCACGTCGACCACGGCAAGACCACCCTCGTCGACAAGATGCTCTGGCAGTCCGGTGCGTTCGGCGAGCACCAGCACGTCGACGAGCGCGCGATGGACTCCGGCGACCTCGAGCGGGAGAAGGGCATCACCATCCTCGCGAAGAACACCGCGGTCCACTACCGGGGCGCCTCCGCCCAGGAGCGGGGCCTCGAGGACGGCGTGACGATCAACATCATCGACACCCCCGGCCACGCCGACTTCGGCGGCGAGGTCGAGCGCGGCCTGTCCATGGTCGACGGCGTCGTCCTGCTCGTCGACGCCTCCGAGGGCCCGCTGCCGCAGACCCGCTTCGTGCTGCGCAAGGCGCTCGCCGCGAAGATGCCCGTCATCCTCTGCATCAACAAGGTCGACCGTCCCGACTCGCGCATCGCCGAGGTCGTCGACGAGGCCTACGAGCTCTTCCTCGACCTCGACGCGACCGAGGAGCAGATCGACTTCCCGATCGTCTACGCCTCGGCCAAGGCCGGCCGCGCCTCGCTCAACCGCCCCGAGAACGGCGAGCTGCCCGACGGCGACGACCTCGAGGCGCTCTTCGCGACGATCCTCGAGACGATCCCCGCGCCGACCTACGACGACGAGGCTCCGCTGCAGGCGCACGTCACCAACCTCGACGCCTCCAACTTCCTCGGCCGCCTCGCCCTGCTCCGCGTCCACAACGGCACGATCAGCAAGGGCCAGCAGGTCATGTGGTGCCGCCACGACGGCTCCCAGCAGCGGGTCAAGATCACCGAGCTGCTCATGACCGAGGCCCTCGAGCGCAAGCCGGCCGAGAGCGCGGGCCCCGGCGACATCATCGCCGTCGCCGGCATCCCCGACATCACCATCGGCGAGACCCTCGCCGACGCCGACAACCCCATGCCGCTGCCGCTCATCACGGTCGACGAGCCCGCGATCTCGATGACCATCGGCACCAACACCAGCCCGATGGTCGGCCGGGTCCGCGGCGCCAAGGTGACCGCCCGCATGGTCAAGGACCGCCTCGACCGCGAGCTCATCGGCAACGTGTCGCTGCGCATCCTGCCCACCGAGCGCCCCGACGCGTGGGAGGTCCAGGGCCGCGGCGAGCTCGCTCTCGCCATCCTCGTCGAGCAGATGCGCCGCGAGGGCTACGAGCTGACCGTCGGCAAGCCGCAGGTCGTGACGCGCGAGGTCGATGGCAAGGTCCACGAGCCGGTCGAGCGCCTCACCATCGACACCCCCGAGGAGTTCCTCGGCCCCATCACGCAGATCCTGGCCGCCCGCAAGGGCCGCATGGAGCAGATGACCAACCACGGCACCGGCTGGATCCGGATGGAGTTCCTCGTGCCGTCGCGTGGGCTCATCGGCTTCCGCACCGAGTTCCTCACCGAGACGCGCGGCACGGGCATCGCCCACCACGTCTTCGAGGACTACGAGCCGTGGTTCGGCCCGATCGTCACCCGGATCAGCGGGTCGCTGGTGTCCGACCGCAGCGGCGTCGTCACCGCCTACGCGATGGTCAACCTCCAGGAGCGCGGCACGCTCTTCGTCGAGCCGACCACCGAGGTCTACGAGGGCATGATCGTCGGCGAGAACTCCCGCTCCGACGACATGGACGTCAACATCACCAAGGAGAAGAAGCTCACGAACGTGCGCTCCTCCACGTCCGACAACTTCGAGAAGATCGTCCCGCCGCGCAAGCTCAGCCTCGAGCAGAGCCTCGAGTTCTGCCGCGAGGACGAGTGCGTCGAGGTCACGCCCGAGGCCGTGCGCATCCGCAAGGTCGTGCTCGACGCCACTGAGCGCTCCCGCACGGCCGCGCGCGCCAGGGCGGCGGCCAAGGCGGAGGGCTGACCCTGCCGTGTCCCTCCTGCCCCGTCCGCGGAGCCTGGCTCGGGTCGGCGCTGCCCTGACGGCAGTGCTGGCCCTGGCCGCGACGGCTGCGTGCAGCCCCGAGGACCTCATGGCGGCCACGTCGGCGGACCCGACCGGGGCGGCCACGGACCGCGCTGCGCCGGCCCAGGCCGGGGGCACCCTCAACGTCCTCGTCGCGGGCAACATCGCCACGTGGGACCCGCAGGTGATGTATCCCGGGCCCGAGGCTTTCTTCGCCCAGCGCACCTTCGTGCGGACTCTGACGACCTACGGCACGGGCGAGAAGGAGCGCGACCTCGTCGGCGACCTCGCCACGACCACGGGCAAGGAGTCCAACGGCGGCAAGACGTGGCAGTTCACCCTGCGTGAAGGCGTCACGTGGCAGGACGGGAAGCCGGTGACCTGCGAAGACATCCGTCGTGGCGTGGCCCGCACCTTCGACCGCACGACCCACGTGGCCGGCACGAACTACGCGAGCTTCCTGCTCAACGTGCCGACCAAGGTGACTGCGGAGGGCCTCGAGAAGCCGGCCTACTCCGGGCCGAAGGACACGAAGAACGAGAAGTCCTTCCTCAAGGCCGTGGTCTGCAAGGGCCGCACCATCACGTTCCACCTGCGCACGGCCGAGCGCGACTTCCCGCACATCGTCGCGCTGCCCGAGTTCGCGCCGCGCCAGGCGGGGGCTGACGCCGACGTCAAGCCGGCCGGCCAGGGCGGCGACGACAAGAAGGCCGAGTCGACCGAGATGCAGGCCTCCCTCGACGTCTTCTCGTCCGGGCCCTACCGGCTCGACGGCACCTGGCAGCCCGGCAAGGGCGGCACCTTCGTGCGCAACGAGCACTGGGACGCCGACACCGACCCCGTCCGCAAGGCCTACCCCGACCAGATCGTCGTGACGACCGGCCTCGACGAGGAGACGGTCATCGAGCGACTGCTCAACCAGCAGGGGAGCGACGCCCAGGCGGTCTCGTGGGTCCAGGCGTCGCCGACGCTGCGCAACCACGCCGGCACGGCCCTGCAGGCCCGGCTCACCTTCCCCTACACCGGCAGCGTCGACTACCTCGCCCTCAACATGCGCAGCAAGGTCATGTCCAAGGAGGTCGTCCGCAAGGCCTTCGCCCTGTCGACCAACCGGGCCACCTACGTCACCGCCACCGGCGGCGAGGGAGCCGGCTCGCCGACCTGGTCGATCCTCGGCCCGACCATCAGCGAGGCCGGCCTCCGGCCGCCCAAGGGTGCCCGCTTGGAGGGCGACCCCGAGGCGGCCCGCAAGCTCTTGGAGGACGCCGGCGTCGAGCTTCCCGTCAAGGTGCGCGTCGTCCACGCGCAGTCCCTGCTCATCGACAAGGCCTACGCCGCGCTCGAGGCCGGCTGGGAGCGGGCCGGCTTCGAGGTCGAGCGCACCTCCGTCAAGCCCGAGGACTACTACAAGACGATCGAGAAGCCGTCCTCGGTCAAGGACTACGACGTCTTCCGCGGGTCCTGGCAGCCGGACGTCCCCTCGGCCAGCGGCGTCCTGCCCGCCCTCTTCGACGCCCGGATCAACATCGACTCGACTGGCCCCGGCCAGGACGTCGGCTACTTCGACGACAAGGCCGTTGCCAAGCTGATGGACCGGGCCCAGGGCACCTCCGGCCCACGGGAGCGGGCCGCGATCTGGGCCGACACCGACACCTTGATCCGGGAGCGTGGCGGCTACGTCGCGCTCGCCGCGACCAAGGTGCTGCACATCCACGGGGCCGGCGTGCTCCACTACGACGACCACGCGGTCGGCGGCATCGTCGACGTCGCCACCGTCGCCGTCCGTTGACCCGCCCTGACACCCGCTGACCCGCTGACACCCGCTGACACCCGCTGACACCCGCTGACATCACGGAGGAGCAGATGGCCCGCCGACTCGTCCTCGTCCACGCCCACCCGGACGACGAGACCCTGACGTGCGGGACGACCATGGCCCACCACGTCGCCCGTGGCGACGAGGTGCACGTCGTCACCTGCACCCTGGGTGAGGAGGGCGAGGTCATCCCGGCCCACCTGAGCGAGCTCGAGGGGCACCCCGACGACCTGCTCGCCGAGCACCGCCGGGGCGAGCTGGCCGCGGCCCTCGACGCGCTCGGCGCCACCGGCCACCTGCTCGGCCACGACGGCCTGGGCCGCCGCCGCTACCGCGACTCGGGCATGGCCGGCTCAGCCGCCGCCGTCCGCCGCGACGCCTTCGTCAACGCCGACCTCACCGAGGCGGGCGCCGCCCTCGCCGGTCTCCTGCGCGAGCTGCGGCCCGACGTGGTCGTCACCTACGACCCCCAGGGCGGCTACAGCCACCCCGACCACATCCAGGCGCACCGCCTCACCCGCGCCGCGCTCGACCAGCTCACGGACGCCGAGCTGCCCGCTCACACCTACGAGATCCTCACCCCGCGGACCTGGGCGCAGGAGGACCGCGCCTGGACCCGGGGAGCGAGCCCAGCGGCATACGGCCTCGTCGTGGCGGGCGAGGACGATCCCTACCCGCCGTCCGTGGTCGACGACGCGCTGGTCACGCACGTCGTCGAGGACGCCGGCACCCGGGCGGCCAAGCTGGCCGCGCTGCGCGCCCACGCGACGCAGGTCATCGTCGCCACCGACGACCTGCACGCCCTGTCGAACCTCATCGCCCGCCGCACCACCGACCGCGAGGGCTTCCGTCGCGTCGACCCGCGCACGTGGGAGCCGTCGCCCGGCGAGGCAGGGGAGCGGACCGAGCGCCCGGCGGCGGGCCTCGTCGACTGACCGATTCCCACCAAACCGGTTGATCATGCAACCATATGCCTGCCTGGGAAACAGGCCGCGCACTGGGGAGCCCGGCGGTCCGTCGGACCGCTGGGCTATCGTGCGCTGACGACCTCGCCCTGCACGGAGAGCCCATGGCACCGAACGACCGCCGCGCCACCATCATCAGACTGCTCGTCGCCGCAGTCGTGCTCATCGGTGGCTACGTCGGCCTCGCCGCCTGGTCGGCGCAGCACCTGCCGTCCACGGTCTCCGTCGGCGGGATCCCCATCGGTGGGCTGACCGAGGCCGAGGCGAAGCAGGCCATCGAGACCAAGTCGAAGCCGCTCCTCGCCACCCCCATCGCGCTCAGCGTCCCCGGCATCGAGGACCCCGTCGAGATCATCCCCGGCGAGGCCGGGTTCTCCGTCCACGCGGAGCGCACGCTCGACGGGCTCACCGGCTTCACCCTCAACCCGGTGACCGTCTGGAACCGTCTCGTCGGGTCCGTCAAGGCGCCCCTGCTCACCCACGTCGACGACGAGGTGCTGACCCAGACCCTCACCAAGCTCGCGCCGTCCGTCGAGACCAAGCCGACCGAGGGCTCGGTCACCTTCCCCGACGGCAAGGTCGAGGTCACGGCGCCGGTCGCCGGTCGCACCCTCGACATCGCGGGCACCAAGCTCGCCCTGCGCAAGGCCTTCCCGCACGCCACGACCGCAACGGCCACCGTGAGCCCCATCGAGCCCCAGGTGACCGGCGAGGCCGTCGCCGCCGCGGCCCGGGACTTCGGCGAGAAGGCGATGTCCGGGCCCATCACCGTCGTCGCGGGCACGAGCAAGGGCAAGATCGATCCCGAGGACTACGCCCCGGCCGTCAAGATGGTGCCGGACGGCAAGGGGGCGCTCGAGCCGAAGTTCGACACGAAGAAGCTCACCGCCGTCGTCTCCAGCAAGGTCAAGGTCTCGACGAAGAAGGCCAAGGACGCCAGCTGGACCTTCGAGGGCGGCCGGCCCAGGATCATCCCCTCCGTCGACGGGACCGCCGTCGACGAGTCCGCGATCGCCGACGGCGTCATCACCGCGATGACCTCCGACGACCGGCGCGTCGAGCTCAAGGTCGTCACGACCAAGCCGAAGTTCACGACCGAGGACGCCAAGAAGGCCGGCGTCAAGGAGCTCGTCGTCGACTTCCAGTCGCCCTTCCCGCCCGAGGACACCACGCGCACCCAGAACCTCATCGTCGCGAGCCGGACCATCAACGGCACCTACATCGCGCCGGGGGAGACCTTCAGCCTCAACGGCATCCTCGGCGAGCGCACCACCGCCAAGGGCTACCGCGACGGCACCGTCATCATCAACGGCCGCCTGACCCGCGGCACCGGCGGCGGCATCTCCCAGGTCTCCACGGTCATCTACAACATGGCCTACTTCGCCGGTGTGCAGATCCTCGAGTTCACCCCGCACGCCTTCTTCATCCCGCGCTACCCCGAGGGGCGCGAGGCGACCGTCTTCTGGCCCTCCGTCGACAACAAGTGGAAGAACGACACCCCCCACGGGATGCTGCTGCAGACCTGGGTCGATGGCGGCTACGTCCACGGGCGCGTCTGGTCCACGAAGACCTGGGACATCAAGTCCATCAAGGGCGAGCGGCGCAACGTCAAGGAGCCCGAGACGATCAAGGACGACTCGCCGACCTGCTACCCGCAGCAGCCGCAGCCCGGCTTCGACGTGACCGTGACGCGGCAGTGGTACCGGCCGGGCTCGTCCACCCTCGTCAAGAGCGAGGCCGTCAACACGCACTACATCCCCGAGCACGAGATCATCTGCACCGACCCCAACGCCAAGCCCTAGCCGGGGACCCCTTTGGCCGTATGCCGCTGGGCTCGCTCCCGCTCCCGGGCGCGGTCCCAGCGGCATACCTCTGGGTGAGCTGAGTCGGCGAGTGCCGCAGCGCGACTTTCCCGCCTGTGCGGGAAAGTGGAGGGCAGCCGCGAGCGCGCGAACTGCTCTTTCGATCGTCAGGGGGTGGGCTGCACCAGGTAGGTGTACTCGTGGTGCACCGTGAAGCCGAGCGCCTCGTAGAAGGTGATGGCCGCGTCGTTGTCGCCCGACACCTGCAGGTAGATGGCCGGACGGCGGTCCTGACGGGCGATCCGGCCGACCGCGGCCATGACCGCCCGGGCCAGGCCACGGCGGCGGTGCTGGGGGTCCACCCAGAGGCCGAAGACGCCGACCCAGCCGGTGTGCAGGGCCAGCCGGACGACCGCGACGACCTCGTCGCTGCTCACGTCGCGGATGGAGAGGAAGAGCTGCCGCTCGCTGCCCGTGAGGACGGCCTCGGTGATGCCGGGAACCGTGGGACGGCCCCCGCTGTAGGCGGCCAGCCACTCGTCGGTCAGCTCGTCGACGACCTCGATCTGCGGGGCCTCAGCCCCCGGAGCGGGAATCCCGGAGGCCGGACCCGTCATGACGAGGACGCGGTCCCAGTCCTGGCGCCCGCCGCCGGCGACGTAGCCGCGCTCGAGAAGCCGCGCCCCGGTCGGGTCTCCGGCGACGGAGAAACCCGTCGGGCCGTTGACCTGGAACATCGCGCGCTGGCCGCGGGCGGCGTACCAGCGCTCGGCCCGGTCGATCGCGGCGTCGAGGTCCTCGGGCGGCGGGCCCACGACGAGAGCCGAGTTGGCCCGGCCCGTGTAGCCCGGCGCCGACCGCAGCAGCCACGTGCCCAGCGGCTCCTCGTCGACGGCGACCCAGCCCTCGGCACCGAGGCGCGCGAGGTCGTCGAGCGAGACGCGCAGGTGCGCCGGGCCGGGTCGGGTCGGGCGCGGCGGGACGGGCTTGGCCGCGACCACCTCACGTCGCGGCACCTCCACGCGCCCCGCCTTGGTCTCGAGGACGAGCACGTCCGCGGTGCGCTCGACGAGTTCGCCGATGACGTCCGTGACCTCGCGGCCACCGAGGCGCTGCCGCACGACGACGCGGCTACCCTCCCGCAAGCGGGCCGTCGGGTCTGTTACTTCCGTCCTATCGGAGGGGCGGTCCCTAGACGCGTCGGCCATGTCCGGCATACTAGGCGCGAGCACGAACCGCTCTCTCATCGCTCCTGTAGGAGGTCCGGTCTTCATGACCTACGTCATCGCCCAGCCTTGTGTCGACGTCAAGGACAAGGCGTGCATCGAGGAGTGTCCGGTCGACTGCATCTATGAGGGCATTCGATCGCTCTACATCCACCCCGACGAGTGCGTCGACTGCGGCGCGTGCGAGCCGGTCTGTCCCGTCGAGGCCATCTACTACGAGGACGACGTCCCCGAGGAGTGGGCCGACTACTACAACGCCAACGTCGAGTTCTTCGACGACCTCGGCAGCCCCGGCGGCGCGGCCAAGATGGGCCAGATCGCCAAGGACCACCCGCTCATCGTGGCGCTGCCACCTCAGGGCAACGCCGAGTGATCGACCGTTCCCTACCGGATTTCCCATGGGACTCGCTCGCGCCCTACCGGGCGCGGGCGAGTGCTCATTCTGAGGGCCTTGTCGACCTCTCCGTCGGCACACCCGTCGACCCCACGCCCGCGTTCGTCCAGCGAGCCCTCGCCGAGGCGGCCGACGCCCACGGCTATCCCCTGACGATCGGGACCGAAGAGGTCCGCGCGGCGATCTGCGACTGGTTCGCCCGCCGCCGCGGCGTCCCCGGGCTCGAGCCGACCCAGGTCCTGCCGACCATCGGCAGCAAGGAGCTCGTCGCCTGGCTGCCGACCTTCCTCGGGCTCGGGCCCGGCGACGTCGTCGGCATCCCGCAGGTCGCCTACCCGACCTACGACGTCGGGGCCCGCCTCGCCGGTGCCACCGCCGTCGTCGTCCAGTCCCTGACCAGCCTCGGGCCGCTCACCCGGGCCACGACGCCCAAGCTGCTCTGGCTCAACAGCCCCGGCAACCCCAACGGCCAGGTCCTCGGCGTCGAGCACCTCGCCAAGGTCGTCTCCTGGGCGCGCGAGCACGGCGTCGTCGTCGCGAGCGACGAGTGCTACGCCGAGCTCGACTGGCGGCCCGGACAGCTCGGCAAGGCGACGCCGAGCATCCTGCACCCCGACGTGTGCGGCGGCGACCACACCGGCCTGCTGTCCGTCTACTCCCTCTCCAAGCAGTCCAACCTCGCTGGCTACCGCGCCGCGTTCCTCGCCGGCGACGCCGACCTGATCGCCCGCATCCGCGAGGTCCGCAAGCACGCCGGCATGATGATGCCCGCGCCGATCCAGCACGCCATGGCCGCGGCCCTGCGCGACGACGAGCACGTCGCCGAGCAGCGCGACACCTACGGCCTGCGCCGCGAGATCCTGCTCGAGGCGGTGCAGCGCGCCGGCCTGCGCGTCGACTACTCCGAGGCGGGCCTCTACCTCTGGGCAACTCGCGAAGAGGACTGCTGGACAACGGTTTCCGACCTGGCCGACCGCGGCATCCTCGTCGCACCCGGCTCGTTCTACGGCCCCGCCGGAGCCCAGCACGTGCGCATCGCCCTCACGGCAACCGACGAACGGATCAGGGCGGCGGCCACCCGGCTCTAGCGCGAGTGAGCGCCCGCCCCACTGGATCGACCCCGTCGCGCGCCCGGTTCCCGGGGCCGGTGCCGGGTCGAGGAGTGCGCACTTCTGGATGACGTGCGCACTTGCCGCTCCCGTGCGTGCTGCACCGCGCACTCCTGCTGCAACTGCGGACGCGGACCAGGAGTGCGCAGTTCTGGCTCGAGACGATCCGACCCGAGAGTGGGGCGGGACCCGGGGAGCGAGCCCAGCGGCATACGGAATCCGCTCAATCCCCCCGTGCAGTCACGGGCCGGACCTCCTTTTCGCGCGGACACCCCGCTGGGGTAACGTCCCTTGCGGACATCCCGGCCCGTCGGTCGGTTCTCGAGGAGGCGAATCAACAGTGACGAACGCAGTGGACGCGACGCTCAAGGTCGGCGACAAGGAACTCACGTTCCCAGGAGTCGCGGCCTCCGAAGGCAGCAACGGGCTGGGGGTCAACTCGCTGCTCAAGGAGACCGGTCTGGTCACCTACGACGTCGGCTTCGTCAACACCGCGTCGTGCAAGAGCGCCGTGACCTACATCGACGGTGACCAGGGCATCCTGCGCTACCGCGGCTACCCGATCGAGGAGCTCGCCCGCGCCTCCAGCTTCGTCGAGGTCTCCTACCTCCTCATCTACGGCGAGCTGCCGACGAGCGACGAGCTGGCCCGGTTCGAGGAGCTGATCAGCCGGCACACGATGCTCCACGAGGACCTGCGCGCCTTCTTCAACGGCTTCCCGCGCGACGCGCACCCGATGCCGGTGCTCTCCTCGGCCGTCTCCGCGCTCGGCACGTTCTACCAGGACAGCCTCGACCCCTTCGACGAGGAGCAGGTCGAGATCAGCACGATCCGCCTCCTTGCCAAGCTGCCGACCATCGCGGCCTACGCCTACAAGAAGTCCGTCGGGCAGGCGTTCATCTATCCCGACAACTCGCTCAACTTCGTCGAGAACTTCCTCCGGATGACCTTCGGCGTGCCGGCCGAGCCCTACGTCGTCGACGAGACCGTCGCCAAGGCGCTCGACCTGCTCTTCATCCTCCACGCCGACCACGAGCAGAACTGCTCCACCTCCACGGTCCGTCTCGTCGGCTCCGCCCACGCCAACCTGTTCAACTCCGTCTCCGCCGGCATCCACGCCCTCTCCGGGCCCCTGCACGGCGGCGCCAACCAGGCCGTCCTCGAGATGCTCGGCGACCTGCGCAGCTCCGGCGAGGACCCCAAGCAGTTCATGCAGCGGGTCAAGAACAAGGAGGACGGCATCCGGCTGATGGGCTTCGGCCACCGGGTCTACAAGAACTACGACCCGCGCGCCGCCCTGATCAAGCAGGCCGCCGACGAGATCCTCGCCAAGCTCGGCAAGAACGACCCGCTGCTCGACATCGCCAAGCAGCTCGAGGAGATCGCGCTCGCCGACGACTACTTCGTCGAGCGTCGCCTCTACCCCAACGTCGACTTCTACACGGGCCTCATCTACAAGGCGATGGGCTTCCCGTCGAAGATGTTCACCGTGCTGTTCGCGATCGGCCGTCTGCCGGGCTGGATCGCCCAGTGGCGCGAGATGATCACCGACCAGGAGACCAAGATCGGCCGTCCGCGCCAGATCTACGTCGGCCAGACGGAGCGTCACTACCAGGGCTGACCGACGCTCGACGCATCTTCCGGCCCCGGCCCGACGCATGTCGGTCCGGGGCCCGATGCGTGGTGGGAGGGTGGCGCGACGGGCGACGCGGTTCGCGCCCGAGCCCGATGCGTGGTGGAGCGCCGTCGCGGCTCAGCCCAGGGTGACCGTCACCGTCGTCGAGGCGGCACCCTCGGACCACCCGTCGTCGCCCGCCTCCCGGTCCCACGCACGCTCGCCGATGGTGACGCGCGTCGCCCCGAACTGGGCGGCCCGCGCCACGGACCAGTGGGCGACGGCCCAGGCGGTCTGCTGGTCGGGAGCCGTCACGGTGAGGACGTCGCCGGTCGCCTCGGCCTGCTTCACGCCCATCTCGGTGGCGAGCGCCTTCGCGACCGCCGCGGGCTTCGCCGCGCCGGTGGCCTCGGCGAGCCGGCAGGTCAGACCTGCGGGGGAGTGGCCGCTCAGGGCCGACGCGAGCACCCGCCCCTGGCCCTCGTGGTCCCGGTAGGCCTCCGGGTAGCCGCTGCGCTGCACCTTCTGCGCGATCTCGGTGATGTCTGCGTGCTCGTAGTCCTCGACCTTGAGCAGGGCGTCGTAGAACTTGTTCGTCGAGTAGACGGGGTCGAGGATCTGCTCCTTGGTGCCCCAGCCCTGGCTCGGCCGCTGCTGGAAGAGCCCCAGCGAGTCCCGGTCGCCGTAGGTGATGTTGAGGATCTTCGACTCCTGGTAGGCCGTCGTCAGCGCGATCGTCGCCGCGCGCGGGGGCAGGTCCCGCTTGATCGACAGCGCGGTGATGAGCGCGGCGTTGCCCGTCTGCTCGGGGTCGAAGCTCTCGGTCATCCCGGCGGCCGTGATCGTGCACCGGGGCGTGCGGAGGCTGTCGTAGAGGAACCGCGAGGCCAGCCAGCCGCCGCCGGCGACGAGCGCGACGACGAGGAGCAGCGCGATGCGACCGCGGCGTCGGCGGCGTGGCGGGTGGGACGTGACGCCGGACTCGTCCATCACGAGGCCGAGGCGTTCATGGGGCATGGGTCCTGTCCGTCGTCGGTGGTTCGCGTCGGTGGTTCGCGTGGCTGGTTCGCGTGGCTGGGTCGCGTGGCTGGATCGTCGGGCTCAGTCGTTGGCGTGCAGTGCCTCGTTGAGCGTGATGCCCGTTCCCTTGCGGGAGCGGGCCTCGACGGCACCGGTCTCGCTGTTGCGGACGAAGAGCACGTTGTTGGACCCCGAGAGCTCCTTGGCCTTGACCACGGACCCGTCGGGCAGCGTCACCTTCGTCCCGGCGGTCACGTAGAGACCGGCCTCGACGACACAGTCGTCGCCGAGTGCGATGCCGATCCCGGAGTTCGCGCCGAGCAGACAACGCTCGCCGATGCTGACGCGTTCCTTGCCGCCGCCGGAGAGGGTGCCCATGATCGATGAGCCGCCGCCGATGTCGGAGCCGTCGCCCACGGTGACCCCCGCCACGATGCGGCCCTCGACCATCGAGGTGCCGAGGGTGCCGGCGTTGAAGTTGCAGAAGCCCTCGTGCATGACGGTCGTGCCGGGGGACAGGTGGGCTCCGAGGCGGACGCGGTCGGCATCGGCGATCCGCACGCCGGGGGGCACGACGTAGTCCGTCATCCGGGGGAACTTGTCCACGCCGAAGACCTGGACCGGGCCGCTGGCCCGCAGGCGCAGCCGGGTCTGCTCGAAGTCCTCGACCGCGCACGGGCCGTGGTTGGTCCAGACGACGTTGGCGAGGGCGCCGAAGATGCCGTCGAGGTTGATCGTGTTGGGCTGCACGAGGCAGTGGGAGAGCAGGTGGAGGCGCAGGTAGGCGTCGGACGCGCCGGCCGGGGCGGCGTCGAGGTCGATCTCGACGAGGACGACCTCGGTGCGCACGCGGCGCTGCTCGTCGGTCCGGACGAGCGCCTCGAGCCCCTCGGGGGCGGTGGCGTCGTCGGGTCGGCTCCCGAGGGCGGGTGCCGGGAACCACGTGTCGAGGACCTGCCCCCCGTCGGTGATGGTGGCGAGTCCGTATCCCCATGCGCTGCGCTCAGACATGGGCCCAAGGGTATTGGGGTCGCGGGCCGCGCGGGAACGGGGCCCGAGGCGCGGGCGGGCCCTTCGGGCCTGAACGACTAGCCTTCCCGTATGCCGCCGAGCTCAGTCCCCGGGACCAGCCTCCTTCTCGACCTGTCCAGTGACGTCGTCACCCTGACCGCAGCCGTGTGCGACATCCAGTCGGTGAGCTGGGAGGAGGCGCCGCTCGCGGATGCCGTCGAGGCGGCGCTGCGGGCGCTCGGGCACCTCGAGGTCCTCCGTGACGGCAACTCCGTCATCGCGCGGACCAACCTCGGCCGGGACGAGCGGGTCATCCTCGCCGGCCACCTCGACACGGTGCCGCTGGCGGCGGAGCCCAACCTGCCGACCCGTCGCGAGGCGGGCGTGCTGTGGGGCCGGGGCACCGTCGACATGAAGGGCGGCGTCGCCGTCATGCTCAAGCTCGCGGCAGGGGTGCCGGAGCCGTCGCGCGACATCACCTTCGTCTTCTACGACTGCGAGGAGATCGAGGGCAAGTACAACGGCCTCGGCCGCGTCGCCGCCAACCGCCCGGACGTGCTCGCCGCCGACTTCGCGGTCCTGCTCGAGCCGACCGACGGCGCCATCGAGGGCGGCTGCAAGGGCACCCTGCGCGTCGACGTGACGACCAAGGGCGTCGCCGCGCACTCGGCCCGCCCGTGGAAGGGTCACAACGCCATCCACGACGCGGCCCAGGTGCTGGGCCGCCTCTCCGCCTACCAGGCCGAGCAGATCGAGGTCGACGGGCTGGTCTTCAACGAGGCGCTGCAGGCCGTGGGGATCAGCGGCGGGATCGCGGGCAACGTCATCCCCGACCGGTGCACGGTCACGGTCAACTACCGCTTCGCCCCGGACAAGAACGTCGAGGCGGCCTACGCCCACGTGCAGCAGGTCTTCGACGGGTTCGAGTGCGAGCTCGGCGACGCCGTGGACGGCGCCCGCCCCGGTCTGCACCTGCCGGCGGCGCGCGACTTCGTGGCCGCGCTCGGGCTGCCGGTCAACCCGAAGGAGGGGTGGACCGACGTCGCGCGCTTCTCGGCGCTCGGCATCCCGGCCGTCAACTTCGGGCCCGGCGACCCGAACCTCGCGCACATGGACGACGAGCGCTGCCCGGTCACGCAGTACGAGGAGGCCGAGCGGGCCCTGCTGCGCTGGCTCGGCTGAGGCTTAGGGTGGTGCCCGTGAGCGATCACGACACCGACGAGCAGACAGCCGACGCGCGGGAGGTCGCCCGCGACCCCGAGATCCGGCCGGACGAGAAGCCGGCCGACCGCGTGCCAGAGACCGAGCGCCGCTCCGGGCCGCTGATGATGCGCCGCGGCAAGGTCCCCCCGACGACGACCGACCAGCGCCTGCTCGACCGGGGACAGCGCACCGACTGGCTGCACGCCGACCCGTGGCGGGTCATGCGGATCCAGTCGGAGTTCGTCGAGGGCTTCGGTGCCCTGGCCGAGCTCGGACCGGCCGTCAGCGTCTTCGGGTCGGCCCGCACGCAGCCGGGCGACCCGCACTACGCGATGGGCACCGAGGTCGGGCGTCTCCTTGCAGAGGCGGGCTACGCCGTCATCACCGGCGGCGGTCCGGGCGCGATGGAGGCAGCCAACAAGGGCGCCCTGCTCGGCGGCGGCACGTCGGTCGGGCTCGGCATCGAGCTGCCCTTCGAGACGGGCCTCAACGAGTACGTCGACCTCGGCGTCAACTTCCGCTACTTCTTCGCCCGCAAGACGATGTTCCTCAAGTACTCCCACGGCTTCATCGTCCTGCCCGGCGGCTTCGGCACCCTCGACGAGCTCTTCGAGGCCGTCACCCTCGCGCAGACCCGCAAGGTGACGCAGTTCCCGGTCGTCCTCATGGGCACCGGCTACTGGAAGGGCCTGATGGACTGGCTGCGCGACGCCGCGCTGGCCGGCGGGATGATCGGCGAGGACGACATCGACCGGCTCGTGCTCACGGACGAGCCGGCCGAGGCGGTGGCCGCGGTCCAGGCACATGAGGAGCCGGCCGGCGCGACCGAGGCGGAGCGGCCCGAGTGAAGTGGTTCATCCTCCTCGTCGGGATCGTCGTCCTGTGCTTCGCTGTCGCGCTGATGCTGGGATGGGCCGGCGGAGCCGTCGGTCTCGGCCGAGCCACGTCCTCGCTCAGCCACGAGCCGCTGCCGGAGGGTGAGCTGCACGACGCAGACATCGACGAGCTGCGGTTCGACGTCACCTTCCGGGGCTATCGGATGAGCCAGGTCGACGGGGTGCTCGAGCGGCTCCGTCGCGAGCTGCGCGAGAAGGACGAGCAGATCGCCTTCCTCCGCGCGGGCTCAGAGCCGGTCGCCGAGCCGGTCGCCGAGCCGGTCGCCGAGCCGCTCCCGGCTCCGGAGCGCGCTGAGCATTACGACGCGCCGCAGGCATGAGGAGCGAGGCCCGGACCCGGCCGCTGAGGACGTTCCTCCTCACCGTGCTCGCGGTCTATGTCGCGTGCCGGGTGGTCACCACGGCGATCCTGCTCGCCGTCATGGCCGGCCAGGTCCCGAGCGGCATGACCGGCGGCGACGACGTCCCCGTCACGTACTTCCCGTTCACCGCGCTCTGGGACGGGCAGTGGTACGAGATCATCGCGAACGACGGCTACCCCGACCACGTCCCGCGCGGGGCTGACGGCGGCGCACAGCAGAACCCGTGGGCGTTCTACCCGCTCTTCCCGTTCCTGTCCCGGGCGCTGATGGCCGTCACCGGGATGGACTTCCCGGCGGCCGGCTCGACCGTCGCCCTGCTGTCCGGCTTCGGCGCCGCCCTGCTCATGGCTGTGCTCCTGCGCGAGCGCATCGGCGAACGGGCGGCCCTGGTCGTCGTCGTGCTCTGGGCCTCGTTCCCGGCCTCGGTCGTGCTCCAACTCGCCTACACCGAGTCGCTCGCGATGCTCCTCCTGCTCGCCTCCCTCTACGCCCTCGCGCGCGAACGCTGGCTCGTCGCCGCGGCGGTCGCGGTGCTCCTGGGCCTGGCCCGGCCCATCGCCGTGCCGCTCGGGGTCGTCACGCTCGTCGCGCTGTGGCTGCGCTGGCGGGCCCGCGGCCTCCGGCCGATCACCACCAAGGAGTATGCCGCTGGGCTGGCTTCGCTGGTCGGGTGCGGTATCGCCGGCCTCCTCTGGCCCGCCATCGCCTGGTGGGGCACGGGCGAGCGGAGTGCCTACACCGACACGATGGCCGCCTGGCGTGGCTCCGGAGTGGTGGAGCCGTTCACTCCCTGGTTGGGGATGTCGAAGTACGCCTTCGGCGACACCTGGGGGCCGGTGTGGCTCGTCGTCGTCCCCGTGGTCATCGTCGCCATGGTGGCCGGTCCGTGGGCGCGGGGCCTGGGCGCCGAGCTGCGCACCTGGACCGTGGCCTATCCCGCCTATCTCGCGGCAGTCCTCGACCCCTTCACGAGCATCTTCCGCTACCTCATCCCGCTCTTCCCGCTGCTCGCCGTCGCCGTGGGCGCGGGCTGGAGCGACCGTCGCGGCTCGACGTGGCCCCGGCTGCTCCTGCGCGCGGTGCCGCTGCTCGTCGCCTTCGTCATCGGGCAGTACTTCTGGACCGACATCCTCTGGCGCTACATCCCGTCACCGACGGGCGACTACCCGCCGTGACGCCGCACCGCCGTCCCGGCTCGGGAGGGCTGGGACGGCGGTCGGGCTGGGAGCGAGCTCAGCGGCATACGGCCGGATGGGGTCAGCGACCGGCGAAGGTCGGCTTCTCCTTCGCGAGGAACGCGTCGACGGCGGTCTGGTGGTCGGCGCTGCGGCCGGTGAGGCCCATCAGCTCGGCCTCGTGGGCCAGCGCGGTCGCGAGATCGGTGCCGGCGCTCGTCGCGACCGCCCGCCGGATGGAGCCGTAGGCCAAGGTCGGCCCGGCGGCCAGCGTCGTCGCGAGCTCGGTGACGACCCGCTCGAAGTCGTCGGCCGTGACGACCCGGGACACGAGGCCCAGCGACAGCGCCTCGTCCGCGGGGATCGTGCGGGGGAACATGAGCAGGTCCTTGGCGCGCGCCGGCCCGACCAGGCGGGGCAGCGACCACGAGGCGCCCGAGTCGCACGAGAGGGCGATGCCCGCGAAGGCCGTGTTGAGGCCGGCACTGTCGACGATGACCCGCACGTCACACGCGAGCGCAAAGCTCAGCCCGGCCCCGGCGGCGACCCCGTTGACCGCGGCGACGACCGGCTTGTTCATCGTGGCGAGCAGCGTGACGATCGGGTTGTAGTGCTCGGTGACCGTGGTGGCCAGCGTCGTGTCACCCGAGCGGAGGTCGGCCACGTGCTCCTTGAGGTCCTGGCCGACGCAGAACGCGCGCCCGTTGCCCGTCAGCACGACACAGCGGATCGCCGGGTCGTCCGCGGCCGTGCGCAGGGCGTCGAGGAGCGCCACCTTGAGCGCCCGGTCCAGCGCGTTCATCGCGTCGGGCCGGTTGAGCCGGACCCAGGCAACCCCGTCCGTCACGGTCAGGTCGAGCGGAGTGTCGGCGACGGAGTCTGGGGGAGGGGACATCTCGGGGTTCGGCACAGTCATGCCGCCCACTCTCTCCCAAACCGCTGGTGCGGGAAAGTGCTGGCCGGGTGACGTGCTCGTCCTCACACCCCGGATTAGGTCACGCCCAGCGGACACGGGATAATGGCTCCAGACCACCCGATTTCCTGTGGAAGGGGCACCATGGCAGCAATGAAGCCGAGGACCGGCGACGGACCGCTCGAGGTCGTCAAGGAGGGTCGCGGCATTGTGCTGCGCATGCCTCTTGAGGGCGGCGGCCGCCTCGTCGTCGAGATGACCCCGGACGAGGCTGCGGCCCTGCGGGACGCCATCCAGGGGTGTGACGGCGTCAACTGAGCAGCCTGCGCGCACACGGCTCCCGACAGTCAGGTCGGGGGCCGTTGTCGTCGTGGTGCGGGCGCGCGGGGTCGTTGTGCGGGCGCGCGGGCGCCTCAGCGCTTGACCGCGAGGAGCAGCCCGTCGCCGATCGGGACGAGCGAGACGGTGAACCGCGCGTCGTCACGCAGCGCCCGCCCGACGTCCCGCAGGGTGCGCGTCTCCGGGTCACGCATCGCCGGGTCGGACTCCTTGTCCGTCCACGTCAGGACCAGCGTCCCGCCGGACCGGAGCAGCCGGGTGGCCTGCTCGACATAGTCCGGGTACTCCTCCTTGTCGGCGTCGACGACCACGAGGTCATAGGCGCCGTCCGTCATGCGGGGCAGCACGTCGAGCGCCCGGCCCGCGATCACCCTGGTGCGCTGGTGGGCCACCCCCGCCGCGGCGAACGCCTCACGCGCCGCGTGCTGGTGCTCGACCTCGAGGTCGATCGTCGTGAGGATCCCGTCCGCGGGCATGCCGGCCAGCAACCAGAGCCCGGACACCCCCGCGCCCGTGCCGACCTCCATGACCGCCTTCGCGCCGGTCGCGGCAGCGAGCATGCTGAGGAAGGCCCCGACGCCGTTGCCGACGGCCTCCACCCCGAGCTCCTCCGCTCGCCCCTGCGCCTCCTCGACGTGGTCGCTCGGGGGGACGAACTCCTCGGCATGCGACCAGGCAGCCACTTTGTGCGTGCTCATGGTCGTCACCATAGTGCCCGCCGTCCGCGTCGGCCCGACGTCACACAGGTGATCCACAGGATGATGACAGTGAAAATCGTGACGGCCGGGGAAGGGTAGAGGGGAACGAAAGCGGCCGGCGTGGCGTTGTGCTGGTCAAGAGTCCCGAAAGGTGTCTGATCGCGTGAGTGCGACCGTCCTGTCCAAGGCCCCCGGCTCCGCCGGCGAGCCGCCGCTCGTGGCTGCCCCGGGCAGCGCCGAGACGACGACCGAGCCCGGCTGGACCCCCCCGACGTGGGAGGAGGTCGTCGAGCAGCACTCGGCACGGGTCTACCGCCTCGCCTACCGCCTGACCGGCAACCCCCACGACGCCGAGGACCTGACGCACGACGTCTTCGTCCGGGTCTTCCGCTCCCTGCACTCCTACCAGCCCGGCACGTTCGAGGGCTGGCTGCACCGCATCACGACCAACGTCTTCCTCGACAAGATGCGCCGCAAGCAGCGGATCCGCTTCGACGCGCTGCCCGAGGATGCCGCCGGCCGCCTGGCCAGCGCCGAGAAGGGCCCCGAGCAGACCTACCACGACGCGCGTTTCGACGACGACGTGCAGCGGGCGCTCGATGCCCTCGCGCCGGAGTTCCGCGCCGCCGTCGTGCTCTGCGACATCGAGGGCCTCTCCTACGAGGAGATCAGCGCGACGCTCGGCGTCAAGCTCGGCACCGTCCGTTCCCGGATCCACCGCGGCCGCGCGCAGCTTCGCGAGGCGCTGGCGCACCGCGCCCCCGAGGCGACCAAGAAGCCCGAGACCCGCACGTCCCGCCCGGGCCTGCGGCTGCCGGGCCGACGAGTGGCCGCAGGCGCCAGATGAGCCGCGCCGCACTGGCCATCGATGGGGTGGGTGAGTCGTGACTCCCCATCTCGGTGGGCATGTTCGGGCCTATGTCGACAGGGCGCTTCCCCCTGCGATCCTGCATCTCTACGACCGGCACCTCGTCGCCTGCATGGTGTGTCGCGCCGCGGCCGACCAGGAGCGCCGGATCATGGCTGCGCTGCGCAGCGACAGCTGCGGTCTGCCGGGCTCGTTGCGCAGCTCGCTGATGAGCCTCGCCGCCTCGCCGGTGCCCGAGCCTCCCGCCCCGATGGGTCCGCGCATCCCGCTCGGACCGCTCAGCCCCCTCGCCGTCCGCGGCCTTCGCTCGTGGGAGGGCGCGGCCATGCCGTCGAGCGCCCCCGGAGTCAGCCGTGGCGGGTCGTTGACGACGGTCGCTCCCTCGGCCCCACCGCTGCACCGGTCGCCCATGCGGGCCGCAGTGGTCGCCTCCCTCGCCGCCGGCGCCTCGGTCGCCGCAGCCTGGGGCCTCGCCGTCGCACCGCTGCCCGGAGGGACCCGACCCCCGGCCGTTCGACTCCCGTCAGGCGTGGCGAGCGTCGGTGCCGTCAACTACGGCGCCGTCATGCCGTCCCTCCCGTCATCGACCACCACCGGGGCCTCCCGATCGGCGTCGGGGGCTCGCCCGTCGCCCCTGTCGGTCCTCTCCTCGTCCCGGGGAGTCCTCCCGACGCCCAGCCCGTCGACCCCGGTTCGTATCTCGCTCGTCTCTTCGGCACAATCGGGGCCATGAACGACGACCCCACCGAGCGGCGGCCGAGCGACACAGGACTGGACCGCCCCGGCGAGGTCGAGCACACCGGTGCCATCGAGCACCCGATCACCCAGCCGATCCCCGGCGCTCCCCCGGAGACCGAGGAGCATGGGTGGTTCCGCCGGTTCGCGGCCGAGCACCCGACGGAGGGGCCGGTCGTCCCCGCGCGCGCCGATTCCGCCTGGGGCTCTGACCGGGCCGATGCGCTCGCCGAGGAGTCTCATCGAGCCCGGCACGCTGCGTCGTCCCAGGACTACCCCGTCGGGGTGCCCTACGCCTATCCGGGTGGGTCCGCTGCGTCGCGTGCCGCCGGGGGCGACGTCGTGCCGCCGGGGCCCGGCCAGGCGCCTCTCCTGCCGCCCCCGTCCGGCGCGCCGGTCGCGACGCTGCCGCCGCCGACCGGACCCGGGGAAGGGATGCCCACCTCCCCGGGCGCACGGCGTCGCGGACGGCGCGCCCTGCTCGTGACCGGCATCATCGCTCTGTGCCTCGCCTCCGGCGTCGTCGGCGGCATCGCCGGCCAGGTGATCGAGGACCGGGTCGTCCTGAGCGGTCGCACGCTGCCCGAGCCCGGGCCGGGCGTCACTGATCGGCCCGCGGGTTCGGTCGCCAACATCGCGGCCCAGGCGCTGCCCAGCGTGGTCACCATCAAGGTCGACGCCGGCGCCGAGGGGGCCGGCACCGGCTCCGGCTTCGTCATCGACAACCGCGGCCACATCCTGACCAACAACCACGTCGTCGCCGCCGGCGCCAAGAACGGCGTCATCGAGGTCGTCCTCAGCAACGGTGAGACCGAGAGGGCCACGATCGTCGGCCGTGACGTCAGCTACGACCTCGCCGTGCTGCGCATCGAGCGCACCGACCTGACGCCGCTGCGGCTGGGGGCGTCCGACAAGGTCGTCGTCGGCGACTCGGTCATCGCCGTCGGGGCGCCGCTCGGCCTCGACCAGACCGTCACCTCCGGCATCGTCAGCGCACTCAACCGGCCCGTGGCGCCGGGCGCAGGTGACGACCTGTCGTTCATCAACGCCATCCAGACCGACGCGGCCATCAACCCGGGCAACTCCGGTGGTCCGCTGCTCGACCTGTCCGGCCAGGTCATCGGCGTCAACTCCGCGATCGCGCGGGTCCCGGGCGCCGGTGCGTCCGCCTCGGGCAACATCGGCCTGGGTTTCGCCATCCCGAGCGATCAGGCCCGACGCACCGCCGACCAGCTCATCTCGACGGGCAAGGCGACCCACCCGATCATCGGCGTCATGCTCGACCGGACCTACTCCGGCGAGGGCGCGCTGGTCCAGGATGACTCCGACGCGGTGACCCCCGACGCACCGGCGGACAAGGCCGGAGTGCAGCCCGGCGACGTCATCGTGGGCTTCGAGGGTGAGCCGATCCGCACCCCGGACCAGCTCATCGTGTCGATCCGGTCGAGGGCCGTGGGAGAGACCGTCACGCTGACGATCGAGCGCGACGGCGAGCAGATTGACCTGGAGATGACCCTCGAGGCTGATCCAGAGAAGTGACACCCGGCAACGGGTCCGTATGATGGCGCCGGCGGCACGCCGGTGCCGAGGCCGCGGAGGGTGAGCAAGAGTGTTCGACATCAACGGGTGGGAGTTCCTGCTGCTCGGTGTCCTGGCCATCCTCGTGCTCGGCCCGGAGCGCCTGCCGGACTACGCCGCCAAGCTGGGCCGCTTCGTGCGCCAGGCGCGGGGCATGGCCGACCGGGCCAAGCAGCAGCTCAAGGAGGAGATGGGGCCGGAGTTCTCCGACGTCGACTGGCGGGCCTACGACCCGCGTCAGTACGACCCGCGCCGCATCGTGCGCGATGCCCTGAGCGCAGCGCCGGAGGAGGACGTGGCGCCGGCCCCGAAGCCGGTCAGCACCCCGAAGTCCCATGACCCGGCGCTGCCGACTCCCTGGGACACCGAGGCCACCTGACCCGGACCCCAACGCAACACACCCCCTTACTGCGTGCTCACCCCGCTGCAGCAGGGGGAAGCATGAGATAAGGGGGTGTGTTGCGTCGTGAAGCGGTCGGTCAGCGGCCGGCGGGCGTCAGGCCGAGCGACCGGCCCGCCAGGCCACGCGCGCGCGTCGCCAGACCACGGGCGATGCCGCGCAGGGCGACACCGGCGGCCGAGTCGGGGGCACTGAGGACCACGGGGTTGCCGGCGTCCCCACCCTCGCGCAGGGTGGCGTCGAGCGGGATCTGGCCGAGCAGCGGCACGGTCGCGCCGATGCTCCGGCTGAGCGAGTCGGCGACAGCCTGGCCGCCGCCCGAGCCGAAGATCTCCTGGCGCGTGCCGTCGGGCAGCTCGAGCCACGACATGTTCTCGATGACGCCGGCGATGCGCTGGTGCGTCTGGAGGGCGATCGAGCCGGCCCGCTCGGCGACCTCGGCCGCGGCCTGCTGCGGCGTCGTGACGACGAGGATCTCGGCCGTCGGGATGAGCTGCGCCACGGAGATGGCGATGTCGCCGGTGCCGGGCGGCAGGTCGAGCAGGAGGACGTCGAGGTCGCCCCAGAAGACGTCGCCGAGGAACTGCTGCAGCGCGCGGTGCAGCATCGGGCCGCGCCAGACGACGGGCTGGTTGCCCGGGACGAACATGCCGATCGAGATGACCTTCACGTCGTGCGAGATGGGCGGCAGGATCATGTCGTCGACCTGGGTGGGCCGCTGCTCGACGCCGAGCATGCGCGGCACGGAGAAGCCGTAGACGTCCGCGTCCACCACGCCGACCCGCAGGCCCTGCTCGGCCATCGCGGCCGCGAGGTTGACCGTGACCGAGGACTTGCCGACGCCACCCTTGCCCGACGCGACGGCGTAGACGCGGGTCAGCGAGTTGGGCTGGGCGAAGGGGATCTCCTTCTCCGGGGTGCCGCCGCGCAGCTGCTGGCGCAGGGCGGTGCGCTGCTCGTCGCTCATCACGTCGAGGGTGACGTTGACCGAGGTGACTCCGGGGACGCCCTGCAGGGCTGCGGTGGAGTCCTTCGTCAGGGTGTCCTTCATCGGACAGCCGGAGACGGTGAGATAGATGGAGAGCTCGACGTGCCCGGCTTCATCGACGTCGACCGACTTGACCATGCCGAGCTCGGTGATCGGCTTGCGGATCTCGGGGTCGTTGACCTTCGACAGTGCCGTGAGCAGGGCGTCGCGGCTGGGCAGGGCGGGGGCAGACATGTCACCCATCGTATGCCGCCGGGCTGGGCCACCCGACCACGGTGGCCTCCCGTGGGGGTGGCCTCCCTCACCCCGGGCCCCGTCCCAGCCCGCCTACCGCAACACACCCTCGTGTCGACGGCCTGCCCCCGCTGCAACCGGCACCAGCACGCGCTACGGGGGTGGGCTGCGGTGTCAGTCGAGGGGTGGCTGCTTCGGTGCGTGCGTGGGTACTGCCTCGTCGGCCGGGCGGATCAGGCCGCGCTCCTCGAGCTCGCCGAGCAGGTCGCGCAGCTCGGAGCGGACGAAGTCGCGGGTCGCCTGCTCCCGGAGGGCCAGGCGCAGCGACGCCACCTCACGGGTGAGGAACTCCGTGTCGGCCAGGTTGCGCTCGTCGCGGGACCGGTCCTGCTCCAGGGCGACCCGGTCGCGGTCGGCCTGACGGTTCTGCGCCAGGAGGATGAGCGGCGCGGCATACGACGCCTGGAGGGAGAGGATCAGCGTGAGGAGCGTGTAGTTCGTCTCGCGGGGGTCGAACTGCTGCGCCCTGGGCATGAAGGTGTTCCAGGCCAGCCAGATCGCGACGAAGATCGTCATCCCGATGATGAAGCCCGGGGTCCCCATGAAGCGGGCGAACTTCTCGGACAGGACGCCGAAGGCCTCCTGGGTCAGCGACAGGCGCGGCAGGAACGAGGCCCGCAGCTCGCGTGGCTGGTCGAGCCGGTCACTGGGTGCCCCCGCCCGGGTCAGGCGCCGGCTGGACTGCTCCGTCACGGCTTGACCTCCAGCTCGTGCCGCTCCTCACGCCAGTCCTCGGGCAGGATGTGGTCGAGGACGTCGTCGACGGTCACGGCGCCGATGAGGCGGCTGTCGTCGTCGACGACGGGCAGCGACACGAGGTTGTAGGTCGCGAGGGTCCTGGTCACCCGCTCGAGCGAGGCGTGGGCCGGGAGGGGCTCGAGCTCCTTGTCGATGATCGAGCCGACCGGGGCGTGCGGCGGCTCGCGCAGCAGGCGCTGGATGTGGACGAGGCCGAGATAGCGCCCGGTCGGCGCCTCGAGCGGTGGCCGGCACACGTAGACCATCGTCGCGAGCGCGGGCGCGAGCTCCTCGCGGCGCACCATCGCCAGTGCCTCGGCGATGGTCGCCTCCGGCCCGAGGATGACCGGCTCGGTCGTCATCATGCCGCCGGCCGTCTTCTCGTCGTAGGAGAGCAGGCGCCGCAGCGGCGCGGCCTCGTCGGGCTCCATGAGCTGGAGGAGCCGCTCCGCCTGCTCCGGCGGCAGGTCGGCGAGCAGGTCGGCCGCGTCGTCGGGCTCCATGGCCTCGAGGACGTCAGCCGCGCGCTCGTTGTCGAGCCCGGCGATGATCTCGACCTGGTCGTCCTCGGGCAGCTCCTCGAGGATGTCAGCGAGCCGGTCGTCGTCGAGCGCGGCCGCCACCTCCGCGCGGCGCTTCGGGTTGAGGTCGTGGATCACCTCGGCGAGGTCGGCGACCTTGAGGTCGTCGTAGGTCTCGAGGAGCCGCTCGGCGCTCTGGGCCGGGGCGTCGTCGTGCAGCCCGACAACATCGCGGATCTCGACGAGCATCGTCTTGCCGGAGCGCCGCCGCGTCAGGCGCGACATGGCCCGGGAGGCGGATGAGACCCCGTCGGCCTGCCGGACGAAGACCTTGACGGCATACCAGTCCCGGCGCGGCGACTGCTCGATGGCGATGTCCTCGACGATCGCCTGCGCGAAGCCGGCGCCCTCTGCCTCCGGCGTGGCCACCTGCACGGTGCGGTCGAACAGCTCTGCGGCGACGAGGGTCTCGTTGGTCCGCTGCTCGAAGCGGCGCATGTTGACCAGGCCCGTCGTGATGACGGCGCCGGCGTCGATCGAGGTGACCCGGGTCATCGGCACGAACACCCGGCGCCGCCCCGGCACCTCGACGACGAGGCCGATGACGCGCGGCTCGGGCCTGGCCCGGGAGAAGACGAGGACGACGTCGCGGACGCGACCGACCTGGTCACCGAGCGGATCGAAGACGCTCAGGCCGGTCAGTCGTGCGACGAAGACACGGGTGCTGGCGCTCATGGGCCAAGGCTATTCGCTCGCGGCCCGAGGTGGCCGCTGCCACGTCGAGCGACTGCCCCGCGGCAGGTCGGCGTCAGCGCTTGCGGGCCTGGCGAGGAGCGTCGTTGGCGCGGCGCGGTCCCCGGCCCTTCCAGTGCCACGGCCGCCACGCCGTCGTCGTCACGGTGGTGCGGGCCGGCTCGGCGCGCAGGTCCAGGGCGGTGTAGGCGCCGGGGGACTCGAGCGGCGACCCGAACGGCATCAGCGCAGTGACCGTGCACTCCTTGGCCCACCGGGTGACGCTGTCGTCGACGGAGTTGAGCCGGGAGGCGCGCAGCAGCTCCGCGGCGTGGTCCCACTCGGGGGTGCCGGGCTCGAGCACGGCTGCGTGGGCTCGGGTCGTGAGGAGCCGCCCGCCCGTGTCCTTGCTCCGGAGGATGAGCCCCACCTCCTTCGGCAGCCAGGGGAGGGGCTGCTCGCCGGGGCCGCTCACGACGAACGCCGTCGTGCCGTCCCAGACGTGCCAGGCCGGCCAGGTGCGGTCGTCCGCCACGTCGATCCACAGCAGGCTGGACTTGTTCATGGCCTCGCCCAGCAGCGCACTGAGGTTGAGGGATGGCTGCTCCGTCACAGCCACCACCCTAGTGATCCGGCTCGTGAGACGGTGGGAGCCGCGAGTGATAGCGGTCATAACGCCCCCGACAGGCCTCGCGCTACGTTGGCGCGCATGCGTAGCGCCAAGGACTTCTTCAAGCCCCTCGCCGTGGGGGCACCGGCACCGATCTCGGAGGTGCCGGCCCGCCCGAGCCGGATGATCCACTTCTTCGACCCGAGCAACGAGAAGATGGCGGCCAAGGTCCCCGGCCTCGTCGGCACGGTCGACGTGCTCCTCGGCAACCTCGAGGACGCCGTCAAGGCCGACCGCAAGGAGGCCGCCCGCAGCGGTCTCGTCGCGATCGCCCGGGCCACCGACTTCGGCGAGCACACCCAGCTGTGGACCCGGGTCAACAGCCTCGACAGCCCGTGGGTCCTCGATGACCTGACGACGCTCGTCACCGAGATCGGCGACAAGCTCGACGTGATCATGGTGCCCAAGGTGCAGGGCGCCGAGGACATCCACTACGTCGACCGCCTGCTCGCCCAGCTCGAGGCCCGCGCCGGCCTGACCCGGCCGATCCTCGTCCACGCGATCCTCGAGACGGCCCGCGGCATGGCCAGCGTCGAGGAGATCGCGGGGGCGAGTCCGCGCATGCAGGGCATCTCGCTCGGACCCGCTGACCTCGCGGCCGACCGTCGGATGAAGACGACCCGCGTCGGCGGTGGCCACCCCGGCTACCTGGTCCGGCAGGACCCGGTCGGTGGCGACGTCACCGCGGACCGCACGATCCACCAGCAGGACCTGTGGCACTACACGATCGCGCGAATGGTCGACGCCTGCGCGATGCACGGGATCTTCCCGTACTACGGCCCCTTCGGCGACATCAAGGACGTTGTCGCGTGCGAGGACCAGTTCCGCAACGCGTTCCTCCTCGGCTGCGTCGGCGCGTGGTCGCTGCACCCGGTCCAGATCGACATCGCCAAGCGGGTCTTCAGCCCCTCGGTCGAGGACGTCGCGCACGCCCGCCGTGTCAAGGAGGCCATGGGCGACGGCACCGGTGCGGTCATGCTCGACGGCAAGATGGAGGACGACGCCAGCCTCAAGCAGTGCCTGGTCATCCTCGAGCTCGCCGACCGCCTCAGCGCCACGGACCCAGAGCTCAAGCAGCTGTATGCCGCCGAGTCCCTCTCCGAGGAAGGTGACCAGAAGTGAGCGTCGAGTCCCAAGCCGGCCCAGCGGCATACGGCAGCTTCCGGCCGCGGCGGTCCGTCCTCTACCTGCCCAGCTCCAACGAGCGCGCGCTGGAGAAGGCCAAGACCCTCCCCGTCGACGCGCTGATCCTCGATCTCGAGGACGCCGTGGCGCCCGACGCCAAGGCGACAGCGCGCGAAAATGCCTGCGCCGCAGTGCGGTCCGGCGAGTATGGCCGCACCGAGCTGACGATCCGCGTCAACGGGATCGGGTCCGAGTGGCACGACGCCGACATCGCCGCCGCGGCGGCGGCCGGACCGGACGCCATCGTCGTGCCCAAAGTGAACTCCGCCGAGGAGGTGCGTCAGCTCGTCGCCGCCATGGAAGCAGCGGGCGCGCCGGACAAGACCAAGCTCTGGGCGATGATCGAGACCCCCGACGCGGTGCTCGACGCCCGCGAGATCGCCTCGGCGTCGGAGCGGCTCACCGCCTTCGTGCTCGGCACCAACGACCTCAACAAGGAGCTGGGTGCGGAGCTCGTCCCCGGCCGTCAGCCGCTCCTGACCGCGCTGTCGCTGACGCTGCTCGGCGCCCGCGCCGCCGGCATCGCCGTCATCGACGGCGTGTGGATGGACGTCAAGGACCTCGACGGGCTGCGCGCCGAGTGCGTCCAGGGCCGCGAGATGGGGTTCGACGGCAAGACCCTGATCCACCCGGGCCAGGTCGAGCCGGCCAACGAGGTGTTCGCGCCGAGCGCCGAGCAGGTCGAGGATGCCCGCGGGCTGATCGAGGCATTCGAGGCCGCGATGGCCGAGGGCAAGGGCGTCGCCACCTACAAGGGCAAGCTCGTCGAGAACCTCCACGTCGACACGGCCAAGAAGGTGCTGGCCACCGACGCCGCGATCCGCGCGCTCTAGCTGCACCGACCCAGCCCAGCGGTGTCGTATGCCGCTGGGCGGGGTCGGTCGGTCAGACCGCCTTGGTCAGCCGGAGACCTTCGCGATGGTGACCGGCCCGACGACCGAGAAGTCATCGTCCTCACCGGGGAAGTCCCAGCGTGAGACGAAGTGGCAGGTCAGGCTGTCGCCGACGAACGCTGCCTTGGTGCCGAAGGTCTGCGTCGGGCCGAGCAGAGC
Organism: Intrasporangium calvum; assembly: GCF_028446585.1. Lineage (GTDB taxonomy): Bacteria > Actinomycetota > Actinomycetes > Actinomycetales > Dermatophilaceae > Intrasporangium > Intrasporangium calvum_A. The sequence goes on along the minus strand of NZ_JAPFQL010000042.1, from coordinate 7,312 downwards.
AGCTGTGTCGTACTCGGCAGGTGGCTCGGTCAGCAGGCCGGGGCTGTAGTAGTGGGTCTGCTCGAGGACGACGTAGTGGCCGGCCAGCTCACCAGTCGAGATCCACAGCGTCCCCGTGGTGAGGGCGACCCATTCGTCGGAGCCCAAGGTCGCCGTCGGGCAGTAGAGGTCGGCGTCCGGCAGGCGGGTGATCGGTGCTGCCGAGGCTGCGGTTTCCCCTGCCCCCACGGCGGTCGCCAGGACGGCGGCCACGGCCAGTGCTCGTGTGTTCATGATCCCTCCCGATCGTGATCGTGAGCGGTTGAATGGCGGCACCAGTGTGAGGTGGGTCTCAGCGAAACGGGAGGGTCTTTGGTCCCGACGGTGGGGCCGGTCGGGAAACATCGGGGGAGTGCGGGACGTTGACCGGTCGTGAGTGAGACGCGCGAGCGCCCGACCGTGCCCGCCCCCAGAGGGCCGGCCCGTCGGGACGCGCCGCCCGAGCCCCCGTTGCGCCTCACGCGGCGGGGCTTCATCGTCTTCGGTGCACTCGGGCTGGGCACGGTCGCCGCGGGGACCTACGCCGTCACGAGCGGCCTGTCGAGCGTGCCGGGCCTGCCGCAGATCCCCGGCCTCATCGAGCCGAGCCCGCGCGAGGTGTTCGCCGATCCCGTGCCGGTGGACCGAGCGGCACTGCAGGCGCGGACGAAGCTCGGCCCAGCGGCATACGTCTATGAGGTGACGGGACGCCCGGCGACCTACTACGTCACCCCGGCGTTCGGGGCGCGGCTCGACGCGTGGCTCGCGCTGCATCGGCAGCACACCGGGCAGCGGGCCGACACGGTCCGTTCCTACGGTGCCTGGGTGCGGGGCAGTGGCAGCTCCTGGCACAGCTCCGGCGAGGCGTTCGACCTGGCCCGCCTGCGCGCCGACGGCAAGGACCTCGTGTCGCTGCGCTACGACCAGTGGCGCGATGCTCCGGCGAGCGAGCTGCGCCGGCGCCTGGCCGCCTACTGGCGGGTGGCGGCCGGACTGCACCACGAGTTCGCCGACGTCCTGACCTACCTCTACGACAGCTCCCACTCCAACCACATCCACGTGGACACCGGGCGGTTCGGTGCGGAGCGGCCGCGCCTGATCCGGAGGTCCCGCGTGCAGGCCCAGGCCGTGCAGGCGATGTGCCGCCACGTGTGGGGTCGCACGGACGTCGAGATCACCGGCGAGTGGGACGAAGCGACGCGCTCGGCGACGACGGCGATCCTCGAGCAGGTCGGTGGGCCCGGCGAGCTGGAGGAGAGCCGCGAGGCGTGGCAGGCCTTCATGGTCGCCACCATGCAACGCACGTAGACGGGCAGCATTGCGGTGCAGTCTGTTTCGTCGGACCTCGACGAGCGGTGTCGCGCTGGCTGCGCTAGCCTACGGGCGGCCGCTTCACCGGGGACGCGGTCTCATCCGACACAGGGGGTTTCGGTGCGCAGCGCACGAGACGTCGTGCAGTTCTCGTCCGACCGGGACGTCCGGGCCATCGCGACGGGCTGGGCCCACGAGCACGGTTTCCGCATGCTGCGGATGTCCAGCGCGGCGCTCGTCTTCGGCAAGCGACCGGTCGCCGTGGCGCTGCCCGTCATGGTCGAGCTGGCGAGCCGGGACACGCTCCACACCGTCTCGTGCTGGGGACGCCTCAACCGGATCGTGATGACGAGGGACATCAGCCTCACCGATCCCGCCCGCACCGGCCGCCGCCACCGTCTGCGAGCGCAGGGGGAGATCAACGAGCTGCTCTGGGAGCTGGGCGCGCCCCCGCTCGAGGGCACGCACCACCTCTGACCAGCCCCCGCAACACGCCCGGCGCCTCTCAACTCCCTGCGTTGCAGCACGGGTGAGTTGCTGGGCGCCGGGCGTGTTGCGGGGTTGGGGCCGGGTCACCAGCGGACGGTCGCCGCCGCCATCAGGTCCCCGAAGAGATGCCCGGCATCGACCTCGAGCCCCCGCCGGGTGAACCAGTCGGCCATGTTGCGTGCGTCCCGCTCGAGGAACTCCGGCCCGTGGGGGTTGCCGATGACGTCGACGACCTGGGGCCAGTCGATGATGACGAGCCGAGGGTCGCCGCCGGTGGGTGGGGCCTCGTCGAGGAGGACGTTGTAGGGCGACAGGTCGCCGTGCGCCCAGCCGAGCTCGGCCAGCCGCAGCATGGCGTCACGCAGCTGCTCGAAGAGGACCGGGAGCAGCACGGGGTCCGGTCGCGTCTGGGCGAGCCGTGGCGCGGCCTGCCCGTCCGGTGTGCCGATGAACTCCATGAGCATCTCGTCGGAGTCCATCTGCACCGGATAGGGGACCGGCAGGCCCTCGCCCCACAGCCGAACCAGGGTCTCGAACTCGGCGAAGGCCCAAAGCCCACTGATCAGCTCCTTGCCGAACGAGGTGCGGGTCGCGATGGCGCGTGTCTCGCGGGACTTCCGGACGCGGCGGCCCTCGAGATAGCCGGAGTCCCGATGGAAGAGGCGGTGCTTGCTCGACCGGTAGCGCTTGCTCGCCATGAGCACGTCGCGGTCCGGGCTGCTCGGCACCCAGCGGCGGACGAGATGGACGTCCGCCTCCTTGCCGGTCTTGAGGACGCCGAGGTCCTCGTCGACGGCCGCGAACTCCGTCACCACCCAGGGTGGACGGGGTTTGGGGCCGTGCGTGGAGCCGTCCCAGCTCGACCAGCGGTCGCCGGCAGGCGGCGCGTCCGGGCGGGTGTCTACGGCAAAGGGTGAGTCGTCGTCGTGGAAACGATTGAAGGACAAGAGAGCTCCAAGGAAGAGGTGGAAGTGGGCAGGTGTGCCCGGACCGTGATGGACATGTCACCCCTCCTTGAGCTCGGGCAGCGGCGTCGGCTCCGCTGCATGCCGTACGAGCGTGACGCCCCGTCGGGCCGCCCCGCAACCCGTTTTGTGTCATTCCGGGTCACCGGGCGCGGTCGCACCTCTACCGTGAACAGAGAGCCACTGTGGCCCAGCACCAAGGGGGGAGTCGTATGCCGCCCACCTCCTTCGCGAGTGGAGGCGTCCGAGCCGTCGTGCCGGAGTCCTACGACGTGCGCGAGGCCGCCCGGGAGCGAGCGCTCCCGGGCGAGCCCGGGTTCGAGCAGGCGGCTGCCAGGGAGGCGATGCTCACCGCGCTGGAGGAGAGCGGGCTCGAGACGGCCGAACGGCTCGAGCTCGCACCTCGCCGGGCGCGCGACCTGCCCGCCCCATCCCCAGACTCGAGTGGCCCCGCCGTCCCCAGCGAAGGTGTGGACAGCGGGGCCACTCGACGTGGCTCGGGAGCTGCGACGGCAACGCTCGAGGTCGACGTCGGCCCCGAGGAGGACGCGGTCGTGCTCCTCGAGCGGGACGGCGTCTACTCGTGGCAGCTACCGACGGATGCGGGGGAGCGCACCCGGTCCATCGACCTCAGTCCCCGGACCGCCCGGTTCGAGATCGACCTGGACGGCACGACCGACCGCGCGGGCGCTGGGAGCGAGCCCAGCGGCATACGGCCTCGTGGGCTGCTCGGCGACGCAGTAAAGGGCGCCGTCCAGGCCCTCGTCCTGCGGTTCGCGGCGCCGCTCGTCGACCACGCCATCGAACGGATGGAGGACCACGTCCGCACCGGACTCGTCCACCTCACCGGGACCGACGTCACGGCTTGGCGCCGCTTCGAGCGGCTGGACGAGCTCGGCCTCCCGACGGACCGGCCCGTGCGGCTGCTGCTCCTCATCCACGGGACCTTCTCCTCCACCGCCGGTGGCTTCGCAGCCTTCGGCTCCGACGAGAACGCCATGGGGCTGCTGCGCACGGCGCTCGGCGCCTACGACGCGGTCATCGGCTATGACCACCGGACCTTGAGCATCGATCCGCGCCAGAACGCCAAGGACCTGCTGGAGCGGCTGAGCGCCCACCACCCGCAGGCCGACCTCGTCATCGACGTCATCACCCACAGCCGTGGGGGCCTGACGACCCGCAGCCTCGTGGAGTACGAACTGCCCCAGTCGGACTGGCCGGGACGGGTCGACCGGGTGGTCTTCGTCGGGGCGACGAACGGTGGCACCCACCTCGCCGACCCCGAGCGCTGGCGCGACCTCGTCGACCTCTACACCAACCTCGTCAGCGTGGGCGCCGGGGCGGTGGCAGCGCTCCCCGGCGGGGCGCCGGCAGCGGCTGTCGTCGCAGGGGTGGTCCGGGGGATCGGGGCGCTCGTCAAGTACCTCGTGTCCTACGCCGCCGAGGGCGACGGCGTGCCGGGCCTCGCGGCGATGGTGCCGGACGGGGCGTTCGTCACGGATCTCAACACCCTGCAGGCGGGCCAGCCGGGGCCGGGGACGCAGTGGTTCGTGATCGCCTCGAACTTCCATGTCGACCTCGCCGACGACTCGCACCGGCCCCCGGAGTTCCCACGGGAGCTCGTCGTCCGGCTCGCCGAAGGCTTCGTCGACGGGCTGTTCGACGGCGACAACGACCTCGTGGTCGACACGGCGTCGATGAGCGCGATCGGGCTGCCCGACGGCGGCTTCGTCGCCGACGCGCGGGTCCTGGCGTCGAACGACCGGGTCTATCACACCAACTACTTCGCCCAGGTCGACGTCATCGAGGCCATCGCGGGCTGGCTTCCGCTGGGCATGGGAGCGAGCGAGCCGGTGGGCGTCGGGGCGGAGCCCGAGCCGGAACCTCGAGAGCGGGACCTGCCGATGGCGCCGCTGCCCCCGCCCAGTCGGGACCTGCCGATGGCGCCAGCGCCGGCGCCCCCGCCCAGTCGGGACCTGCCCATGGCACCCCCTCCACCATCGCCGTCACCCGAGACGCCGCTCCCGGATGAACCGGCGTCCGGGGGGCCGCCCACCGAGGCGACCGTCGCGGCCGAGATGCCGGCCGTGGTCTCCGTCGAGGATCCGTTTGACGTGCGGATCCTGCTGTCGCGCAAGGACATCAAGGCGGATGATGACATGGTTCACGTCTCCACCGTGGTGGCCGTGCAGGCGGAGCGGCCGGTCTCCGTGCAGGTCGTCGGCAAGTCGAACGCCGAGGTGGTCGGCACGGACTCCGACATCCTGGGGCTGCCACTCGGCGGCGGCGAGTCGTCCGTCTCCTTCCAGGTGCGCGCCCTCGCCGTCGGGCCCGTCGTCGTCAACGCGATCGTCCGCCAGGGGCGGGTGCCGCTCGCCACGCTCTCCCTGGAGGCGACCGCGGTCACCGAGCTCGCGCTGGGGGCCCCCGATCCGCCGGCCCGGGCCGAGATCCACACGGGCATCGACGCCCCCGAGCTCGACGGCCTGCCCTGCCTCGACATCATCGAGAGTGCCCGACCGGACGGGTCGGTCGTCTACAAGTACGCGGTGCGGATCGAGCAGGACGGCCCGGGCGTCGCCTTCCAGTCCCTGCCCATCCAGGACCGAGCCCGGACGATGGCTGGATTCCTCGAGGAGGTGCAGGAGCTCGTCGGCGCCGACCTCAGCGAGGCGCAGCTGCTGCGCAAGCTGCAGGACCTCGGGACGCGGCTCTACGACGCGCTCTTCCCCGAGGAGATGCAGGCCTACCTGTGGAAGCACCGCCACGAGATCGGGGACCTCATCGTCTATGCCGACGAGCCCTATGTGCCCTGGGAGCTGGTGCACCTCAAGCCGCCCAAGGGCCAGCGGGGGCAGGAGCCGCGCTTCCTGGCCCAGGGGGGGCTGGTCCGCTGGCGCCTCGGCAGCTTCCCGCCCAAGGAGATCCGAGTCCGGGAGGGCCGGGCTCGGTCGCTGATCCCCGACTACCGCGACCCGCAGTACGTCCTGTCGGAACCGGTCCACGAGGCCACCTACCTCGCCGGGCACTTCGGTGCCACGCCGGTCCGCGCGACGCCCACCGGGGTCGTCCAGCTCCTGCGCAGTGGCCGCTTCGACCTGCTCCACTTCTCGGGCCACGGTGCCGCCGACGTCGAGGACATCCTCGGCGCGCGCATCCTCCTGCAGGGCCGCAAACGGGGCCGCACCGTGGAGCCGCAGTTCCTCAGCGCCACCGAGGTGAGCGAGAACGCCCGGTGGGTCCCTGCCCACGAGGCCGGACCGATCGTGGTGCTCAACGCCTGCCAGACCGGCCGGGAGGGGATCCTGCTGACGACCGCCGGCGGCTTCGCCGACGCGTTCCTGGACGCCGGCGCGTCGGCGTTCGTCTCGTGCCTGTGGTCGGTCCACCAGCAGCCTTCGCGGACCTTCGTCGAGACGCTCTACGACGAGCTGCTCGCCGGGACCCCGATGGCCCGGGCCACCGCGCGGGCCCGTCAGGCAGCCCGCGACAAGGGGGACGCGACGTGGCTCGCGTTCGTCGTCTACGCCCGCCCCGACGCCGTCCTCACCCGAACCTGACTGAGGGTGAGTCCCGAACACCGCATCCACCAAGGAGGAACAGGTCATGGCCCGAAGCGCGGTCTGTGTCGGCATCAACGAGTTCGAACACCTCCCGATGAGCAGCTGGCTCGCCGGGTGCGTCAACGACGCCGAGGACATCTCGGCGGCACTGAAGAGGCTGGGTTTCACCTCGCGCACGACCACGGTGCTGCGAGACTCCGAGGCGACGAAGCGCGCCGTCATGGCCGCCCTCACGGCGATGGTCGACAAGGCCAAGCCGGGGGACCACCTCGTCTTCTCCTTCTCCAGCCACGGCACCCAGGTCCCCAACCGCCCGGGCGACAAGGACGAGCCGGACGGGCTCGACGAGGTCTTCGCCTGCTATGACATCAAGCGTGCCGGCGACCAGTGGGACCGGGACACGGTCATCTCCGACGACGAGCTGCGCGAGCTCTTCCAGCGGGTTCCCGAGGGCGCCCTCGTCGAGGTGCTGCTGGACACCTGCCACAGCGGCACCGGCCTGAAGGACCTCGAGGAGATCCAGCTGGCCATGACCCTCGGACGCAAGCCGCGCTTCCTGCCCCCGCCGACCCCCAGGGGCCTCGACCGCGCCCGATCGATCCGGGAGCTGGCGCCCACGCGCACCGTCGACCACAAGGGCCTCGTCGAGCTGACCAAGCGCGGCAAGGGCGCCAGGCCGGTGCTCTTCGCAGCCTGCCGCCCGCACCAGACGGCGTCCGACGCGACCTTCGACGGCCGCCCCAACGGTGCCTTCACGCACCTCTTCCTCCGTTCGCTCAAGGACCGACCCGAGGCCACCCGCGCCGAGCACCTCAAGGCCATCCACGCCGGGCTGAAGGCCGAACGCTTCGAGCAGCGCTCGACGCTGGAGGGCGCCCTCAAGGCGAAGAAGGTCGGCTTCGGCAGCCTCTGGTGACACCCACCAACTCGAGTGGCCCCGTCCTCCACAGACCAGGTGTGGAGGAC
>NZ_JAPFQL010000041.1 GCF_028446585.1 Intrasporangium calvum | reverse complement strand
CCCCACGTCCTGGTGCTCGTCAGGCACGGATCATGCCGACCCGCTGACCGTCCAGGTGTCCTTGCCGGCGAGCAGGGCGTCGATGTCGGCGTCCGTGATCTCACCAGTGCGGGCGGCCGCCACCTGGTCCCTGAGCATGTCGTCGTAACTGGGCCGGCGCACGTTGCGGAAGACGCCCATCGGCACGGTGGACAGCTCAGGCGAGTCCAGCCGGGAGAGCGCGAACGCGCCGGCGGGGCTCTCGGCGGCCTCGTCGTGGATGACGATGCGGGCCGGGTCGGCCTCGGAGCGCGGCACGACCGTCATGACACCCCGGTCGTCACGGACCACGACGCGCTGGTCCTCACCGTCACCGGCCACGACCTCCTGGCCGTCGTTGAGGTAGAAGATCCGCGCCTGCGCCTCGGTGCGGTCCTTGAGGACGTCGAAGGCGCCGTCGTTGAAGATCGGGCAGTTCTGGTAGATCTCCACGAAGGCGGACCCGCGGTGCTCCGCTGCGGCCCGCAGCACCGAGCTCAGGTGCTGCCGGTCGGAGTCAAGCGTGCGCGCCACGAACGTCGCCTCGGCACCCAGGGCCAGGGACACGGGGTTGAAAGGCGTGTCGAGCGACCCGAGCGGGGACGACTTCGTGACCTGTCCCGTGCGAGAGGTGGGGGAGTACTGGCCCTTGGTCAACCCGTAGATCTCGTTGTTGAAGAGCAGGATCTTGAGGTTGATGTTGCGGCGCAGCGCGTGGATCAGGTGGTTGCCGCCGATCGACAGCGCGTCACCGTCACCCGTGACGACCCACACGGACAGGTCGTCTCGGGCGGAAGCGATGCCGGTGGCGATGGCCGGCGCGCGCCCGTGGATCGAGTGCATGCCGTAGGTGTCGAGGTAGTACGGGAACCGCGAGGAGCAGCCGATGCCGGAGACGAAGACCATGTTCTCGCGCTTGATGCCCAGCTCGGGCAGGAAGCCCTGCACGGCGGCCAGGATGGCGTAGTCGCCGCAGCCGGGGCACCAACGGACCTCCTGGTCCGAGGTGAAGTCCTTCTTCGACAGCTTCTCGCCCTCGCCGAGCGGGGGCACGTGCCCCACCCCGCTCAGGGGCTGACCGGTCACGGGACTCCCGTTGGTCGGCAGGCCGAGGTCGGTGATGCTCACTTGGCCATCTCCTTCATGCTCTCGGCGACGGACGGGCGGGCCGCCTTCGCGATGACGTCGGCGATCTCGCTCGCCTGGAACGGCAGGCCCCGCACCGCCGTGTGCGACTGGATGTCGACGAGGTACTGCGCACGCAGGAGCATCGCGAGCTGGCCGAGGTTCATCTCGGGGACGATGACGCGGCGATAGCGGCGGAGCACCTCGCCGGTGTTGGCGGGGAAGGGGTTGAGGTGCCGCAGGTGGGCATGCGCCACCGGGGTGCCGATGGCCCGGGCGAGGCGGACACCCGCGGCGGTCGGGCCGTAGGTCGAACCCCACCCCAGCACGAGCACCTCGGCCTCGCCGCTCGGGTCGTCGACCTCGAGGAGCGGAATGCTGTCGGCGATGCCGTCGATCTTCGCCTGCCGCAGCCGCGTCATCTTGTCGTGGTTGTCGGGGTCATAGGAGATGTTGCCCGTGACGTCGGCCTTCTCGATGCCGCCGACCCGGTGCTCCAGGCCCGGGGTCCCCGGGATGGCCCACGGACGCGCCAGCGTCTGCGGGTCGCGCTTGAAGGGGTGGAAGACCGGCTCGCCGTCGGCCGTCACGTCGTTGGGCTCGGTCGCGAACTCGACTGTGAGGTCGGGCAGCTCGCTCGTCTTGGGCAGCCGCCACGGCTCGGAGCCGTTGGCGAGGTAGCCGTCGGACAGGACGATGACCGGCGTGCGGTAGACCGTCGCGATCCGCACCGCCTCGATGGCGATGTCGAAGCAGTCGGCCGGAGTGGCCGGCGCGAGGACGGCCACCGGGGACTCGCCGTTGCGGCCGAAGAGCGCCTGGAGCAGGTCGGCCTGCTCGGTCTTCGTCGGCAGTCCGGTCGAGGGTCCGCCGCGCTGGATGTCGATGACGACGAGGGGCAGCTCGAGCGACACGGCCAGGCCGATGGTCTCGGCCTTGAGGGCGAGACCGGGGCCGGACGTCGACGTGACACCGAGGGCCCCGGCGAAGGAGGCCCCGAGGGCCGCCCCGACACCGGCGATCTCGTCCTCGGCCTGGACGGTCACCACGCCGTAGCGCTTGAGCCCGGCCAGCGTGTGCAGGATGTCGGAGGCCGGCGTGATCGGGTAGGAGCCGAGGAAGAGCGGCAGCTTGGCGCGGTGCGCGGCCGCGACGAGCCCGAGCGACAGCGAGACGTTGCCGGTGATGTTGCGGTAGTTGCCCATCTCCATGGGTGCGGGAGCCACCTCGTAGGACACGGAGAAGTCCTCGGTGGTCTCGCCGTAGTGGAAGCCGGCGTGCAGCGCCGCCACGTTGGCGTCAAGGATCCCCGGGCGGCCCGCGAACTTCGCCTTGAGGAAGCTCTCGGTCCCCTCGAGCGGGCGGGTGTAGAGCCAGGAGAGCAGGCCGAGGGCGAACATGTTCTTCGCCCGTTCCTTCTCCTTGCGGGTCAGGTCGGTGAACTCGGCCAGCGCGTCGACAGTGATCGAGGTCAGCGCCACCGGGTGCACGTGGTAGCTCTCGAGCGAGCCGTCCTCGATCGGGTTCGCGGCGTAACCGACCTTCGCGAGATTGCGCTTGTTGAACTCGTCGGTGTTGACGATGATCGTCGCACCGCGCGGGAGGTCGCGCAGGTTCGCCTTGAGGGCGGCGGGGTTCATGGCCACCAGGACGTCCGGCCGGTCACCCGGTGTGAGGACGTGATGATCGGCGAAGTGCAGCTGGAAACTCGACACGCCCGGCAGGGTGCCCTGAGGGGCGCGGATCTCCGCGGGGAAGTTCGGAAGGGTCGACAGGTCGTTGCCGAGCAACGCTGTCTGAGAGGTGAACCGGTCGCCGGTCAACTGCATGCCGTCGCCGGAGTCCCCGGCGAAACGAATGACCACGCGATCGAGCTTCTGGACCAATTTGGTGCTCATGCTCTGCGACGTCCTAAGCGCTTCTAGACACTGGCCGGGGGGCTTCCCAACGAGCCACTACCCATGCTAGGACCCGAAACGTCGATCTTCGTGCAGGTTGTCATTTCGCGAACACATGGCTTCACAGACGGGCGTGACACCGCTAACATCGCCAATCCGGTAGCCGGCGGTCACAGCCATCGCTCAGGGGGAGTGGTCGAGAGGCATCGCCCGTTCTCCCCGGCCGAGGGCGCCTCTACATCGTGGACACGCGACAGGAACCGAGCCGGTGGCCAACCTCGTCTACGGCGGCCCGCAGCGAAACCGCCTCTTCATCACGGCCGGACGCTCCCTCTCAGGGCGCGTCACGTTCAACGGAGCCGCGGATCCACCCTCCGCGACGTGATCTAGCCGACAACGCGACACGGGTTGCGGGCCACCCCTTCCCTTCGCATCGCGCGTCGCTAGGCTGACGGCCATGTCCGGTTATGTCGTCGTCGCCGCCGTCCTCGGAGCTGGACTGCTCCTCGTGACAGCGGCGATGATCGCGCGACGGCTGTTCGCGCCGCACGTCCCACACGAGGCCAAGCTGACCACCTATGAGTCGGGCGTGAACCCGGTCGGTGAGGGCTGGGCGCAGACGAAGGTGCGCTACTTCGTCTTCTCCTTCCTCTACGTCGTCTTCGCCGTCGACGCGATCTACCTCTTCCCGTGGGCGCACGTGCTCCGGTCGCCAGACCTCGGTGTCGCCAGCCTGGTCGAGATGGCGATCTTCATCGGCGTCATCGTCCTCGGTCTCGCCCATGCGGCCCGACGCGGGCTGCTGAGGTGGGTGTGATGTCGGAGCCGATCGGACTGCCGATGCCGACGGTGCGTCCCGTCGAGGGACGGATGGGAGTCCTCGGCGAGCACGCGCCCAAGCCGATCAAGGTCCTGCTCAACTGGGGCCGGCGCTACTCCCTCTGGGTCTTCAACTTCGGGCTGGCCTGCTGTGCAATCGAGTTCATCGCCACGTCGATGGCCCGCCACGACTTCATGCGGCTCGGCGTGATCCCCTTCGCCCCGGGGCCCCGGCAGGCCGACCTGATGATCGTCTCCGGCACGGTGACGGACAAGATGGCTCCGGCGATCCGGCGGCTCTACGACCAGATGCCCGAGCCCAAGTACGTCATCTCCTTCGGGGCCTGCGCCAACTCGGGCGGGCCGTACTGGGACTCCTACTCCGTGACCAAGGGCGTCGACACCGTCATCCCGGTCGACGTCTACGTGCCCGGCTGCCCTCCGCGGCCCGAGGCCCTGCTCCACGGCATCATCCGCCTCCAGGAGCAGATCGCGCAGGAGCGGCTGTCCGCAGCGAAGGTGCGAGGGCGCTACGCCGGGACGCGGCTCGCCACGGCAGGGGACGTGAGCCGTCCCCTCGTGGGCAAGCCGGAGACCACGCCCGCTGCCAGTGAGCCGGCAGGGGACGCATCGTGAGGGTCAGCGCGGTCCGCGAGGTCCCCTTCGGCGAGTGGTCCTCCACCGTGCTCGCCCTGCGCGACGAGGGCTACTCCTTCTTCGACTGGCTCACCGCCGTCGACCAGACAGACAGCACGCCCGACACCCCCACGGACGGGGAGGCGCCGGCTGACGCCGCGGTCGCCGGTTACGACATCGTCTGCCACCTGATCCGGGTCGGCACGCCGGGCTCCCTGGAGTCGGTGCTGCTGCGGACCCGCGCCCCTGAGGGGCTGCCGGTGCCGTCGGTCACCGGAGTCTTCCCGGGCGCGGCCTGGCACGAGCGTGAGACCTTCGAGATGTTCGGGATCGAGTTCGACGGCTTCACCGATCGTTCGGGAGAGGGGCTGCGGCCGCTCCTGCTGCCAGACGGTTTCGAGGGATATCCGCTCCGCAAGTCCTTCGTCCTCACGTCGCGCGCGTCGAAGCCGTGGCCCGGGGCGAAGGAGCCGGGCGAAGGCCATGGCGGCGGGGCTCCCAGCCGCCGCCGCGTCCAAGCGCCCGGTGTGCCCGGGCCGGAGTGGGGACCACGATGAGCGAGGGCTGGAACGTCCTGGAAGTGGTGCTGCGGGCGGTGGCGGTGCTCGCCGCCTTCCTCGTCCTGCCGTTGTTGGTGGGACAGACCGAGCACAAGGTGATGGCGCACATGCAGGGCCGGCTCGGCCCGATGTACGCGGGTGGGTTCCACGGCTGGGCGCAGCTGGTCGCAGATGCCGTGAAGTTCATCCAGAAGGAGGACATCACGCCCGCGCGAGCCGACCGTGGCGTCTTCCGGCTGGCTCCCTTCGTGGCCCTGATCCCCTACCTCGTGGCGATGGCCGTCGTGCCGTTGTCCCCGACCATCGTCGGGGCGGACGTGCCGGGCAGCGCGCTGCTCGTCCTCGCCGCGACGGGCGTCGGCATCATCGGGACGCTGATGGGCGGCTGGGCCTCCGCGAGCAAGTACTCCATGCTCGGTGCGATGCGGGCCGCTGCCCAGCTGGTCAGCTACGAGCTGCCGATGGTCCTCGCGGTGGCCTCCGTCGCGCTGGCCGCCGGCACCCTCTCCATGGTCGGGATCGCCGAGGCGTGGACGCCGTGGTGGCTGCTCTGGCAGGCACCGGGTGCCTTCGTCTTCCTCGTCGCCGCCCTCGCCGAGCTGCAGCGGCCCCCGTTCGACATGCCGATCGCCGACTCCGAGCTCGTCTTCGGCATCTTCACCGAGTACACCGGGCTGCGGTTCGCCTTCTTCCTCCTCGCCGAGTACGCCGGCATCGTCCTCTTCTCGCTCATCTTCTCCGTGCTGTGGCTGGGCGGCTGGGCGGGACCCTTCGAGGCCGGCCTCGGGTGGCTGTGGACGATCCTCAAGGCCTACGCCATCGCGGTGCTGATGATCTGGCTGCGCGTCTCCTGGCCCCGGCTCCGTGAGGACCAGCTCCAGCGGCTCGCCTGGGTCTGGCTCGTCCCGATCGCGCTGCTCCAGCTCGCGATCACGGCAGTGGGTGTGGTGATGATGCGATGACCGAGCGCACGCAGGCCGAGCAGGTGAACCCCGAGCCCGTCGAGCCAGTCCAGCCCGTAGGCGGCGAGGCCCAGCCCGAGGAGACCCGAGTGACGGCACCCCGCCCCAAGGAGACAGCACCCGCCCCGGGGACCAAGCCCAGCGGCATACTGCCCGGTCTCGTCAAGGGGCTCGCGGCGACGGCGCGCACGCTGACCCGCCACGCGCACACGGCGGAGTACCCCGACGTCATGCCGAAGCTGCCGCCCCGCACCCGCGGCGTCATCGCGCTCACCGAGGAGAACTGCACGTCGTGCATGCTCTGCGCGCGCGAGTGCCCGGACTGGTGCATCTACATCGACTCCCACAAGGAGGAGCTCCCGCCCACCACCCCAGGTGGCCGCGCCCGGCAGCGCAACGTCCTCGACCGGTTCGCCATCGACTTCTCCCTCTGTATGTACTGCGGGATCTGCGTCGAGGTGTGCCCCTTCGACGCGCTCTGGTGGAGCCCCGAGTTCGAGTACGCCGAGCTGGACATCCGCGAGCTGATCCACGAGAAGGACCGCCTCGGTGCCTGGATGGCCACGGTGCCGCCGCCCGCAGCGCTCGACCCGGCCAGCGCCGAGCCGGCCGAACTGGTCGCCGCCTCCAAGCCGCCCCGGCCGGTCCGACCGGCCGCAGGCGAGGACGAGGCAGCGCCTGCGCGGGTACGGCCGGCCCGTCCCGCACCCGGTGAAGGCGGCCCACCCGCTGCGCGACCGCGCCGGGAGGCGCGTGCGGCCACCCCGGCGGCCACGCCGACGGACACGCCGACGGACACGGCGACTCCGCCCACCGCGCCCATCCCCACCGACCCGGCCCCGACCGCGGTGCTGCCGGCGGCTGATGCCACTCCGTCCGGCGATGCGCCTGCTGACGCCGGCCCGGCTGACAACCCTCCGGCTGACAAGGATGGTGGGGCATGACCTCCCGCGAGATCGCCTTCGTGGTCGTCGGCGCCATCACCGCCCTGTCCGCCCTGCTCGCAGTGACGACCAAGCAGGTCGTGCACGCGGCCCTGTGGCTGCTCGTGTCGCTGGGAGCGCTCGCCGGCGCCTACGTCGTCCTGGGCCAGGAGCTGGTCGGCATCGTCCAGCTGCTCGTCTACGTCGGTGCCATCGTCGTGCTCGTCCTCTTCGCCCTCATGCTCACGCGGGCCCCCATCGGCCGCCACCCCGGGATCGACACGCCGCGCTGGGAGCGGTTCCTCGCGGCCGCCCTCGGCGGCGCCACGACGGCATTGCTCGCGTCGGTCCTCCTGCCGATGTTCGCCTCGGCCCGCGTCTCCGAGGACGCGCCGGCCACCCCCGCAATCGGTGAGGCGGTCTTCGGCACGTGGGTGTGGCCGTTCGAGCTGCTCTCCGTGCTTCTGCTGGTCGCTCTCGTCACGGCGTTCGCCGTGTCTCGCATCGTGCTGCACCACGAAGGGGAGGCGCCATGAGCCTCGTCTACCCGGCCGCGCTCGCCGCGCTGCTGGCCGGGATCGGCGTCTACGGCGTCCTCGCCCGGCGCAACGCCGTCCTCATGCTGATCGGTGTCGAGCTGATCCTCAACTCAGCCAACCTGCTCTTCGTGACGGCCGGTTCGCGCTCCGGGGTGCCCTTCGCTGCCGGCCCGGTCCTGGCCCTGTTCACCATCACGATCGCTGCGGCCGAGGTCGTCGTCGCCCTGGCGATCGTCCTCGTGATGTTCCGCCGGTTCGGCCACATCGACCTGACCGCGGCGCCCGACCTGACCGACGAGCCCGAGCGTGAGGAGCCGGCGGACCCGATCGCGTCGGCAACCGCGGGCGACGCCAGCCCGGCGGGTCTGTCTGCGGGCGACGAACCGGCAAGCGTGCCGGCCCGCCCTGTCGCGGAGGAGGTCTCATGACCTGGGTCGTGCGGCTCATCGTGCTGCTGCCCGCGCTGGCCGGCCTCGCGGGGCTGCTCACGCGGCGCCGGCGGGCCGTGTCGGCCGGCATTGCCGTCGGCACTGCGACGGCGGTGGCGCTGCTCGCCCTCGCCCAGTGGGCGAACCCGCTGCGCACCGCCGACATCGACTCGTTCGGCGGCCTGCCCCTCCTCGACCTCAGCGTGCCGCTCCACCTGCTGTCCGACCGGCTCTCCGGGCTGGTCAGCTTCGTCGTCGCCGTCGTCGTCCTCGCCATCCAGGTCTTCACCGTCTGGTATCTCCGCGAGGACAAGCGCTACGGCCAGTTCTCGGCGACGGTGTCGCTCTTCGCCGCGGGGATGCTCCTCGTCGTGCAGTCGGCCGACCTGGCGCTGACGCTCGTCGGCTGGGAGATCATGGGCTGGTGCTCGTGGCTGCTCATTGGCCACGACACGGAGCGTTACGCAGCGCGTCGGGCCGCCTACAAGGCCTTCATCGTCACGCGCTTCGCCGACATCGGCATGGTCATCGGGCTCGTGGCGCTCGCGGTGCGGGCGGGCAGCACTGACCTGCTCGACGTGCTGACCGTCGCCGAGAGCGACGGACTGCTCACCGTGGGCCTCATCGGCGTGCTCATCGGGGTTGCCGGCAAGTCCGGCCTCTTCCCGTTCCACGACTGGCTCCCTGACGCGATGGAGGGCCCGACCCCGGCGTCCGCCCTCATCCACGCGGCGACCATGGTCGCGGCCGGCTCCTACGTGGTCGCGCGCTTCTTCCCCCTCTACGCCGTTGACGACGCGGCCCGGCTGCTCCTCGCAGTCCTCGCCGCCGTGACGATGGTGTATGCCGCTGTGCTCGCTTTCGCGCAGAGCGACGTCAAGCGGTTGCTGGCCTACTCGACGCTCAGCCAGATCGCGATCATGCTCGGTGCCCTTGCTGCGGCACCGGTGGAGGTCGGCGCCGCCCCGGCGATCTCGCACCTCATCGGCCATGCCTTCTTCAAGGCGCTGCTCTTCCTCGGCGTCGGCTGGCTCGCGGTCCTGGCGGGCGGCACCGCTGTCGCGAAGCTCCGGGGCCAGCTGCGGCCGCGCGGCGCGCTGCGCTGGTCCATCGCCATCGGTCTGGCGGCGCTGGCCGGAATCCCACCCTTCATCGGCTTCTTCACGAAGGAGACCGTCATCGACGCTGCCTTCGAGGGCGTGGCGGAGGGGGTCGGGATCGGCGCCTGGCTCGTCCTCGTCGCCCTGCTGGTCACCGTGGTCCTCACCGCCGCCTACTGCACGCGCGCGTGGCTGCTCCTCGACGGGCCGCTCCAGGCCCGCGGGAGCGGATCGGCCACCGACTCTGCCGCTGCCGAGCCGGGAGACGCTGACACCCTGGCGCCCGAGCCTGCCGTTGCGGGGAGCCACGGAGCGGGGCACGCGGACCACGCGCCGATCACGCTGCCCGCGGCGCTCTCTGTCGCCGCCCTCGCCGTCCTCAGCGTGGTGGGCACGCTCTTCCTGCTCGGAGTGAAGGACGCTGTCCACGTCGGTCTGTCGACTGCGGTCCTTTCCGTCCTGCTCATCGCGGGAGCGGCCCTAGCCGTGTGGGTCGCCAGCCGGCGCGGACACGACGACGCCGCCGACCGGCTGCCGGCTGCGGTGCTCGCCGCCGCGCCGCGTGGCTTCGGCGCCGACGGGGTCTATGCCCGGTTCGGGCTGGGCGTGGTCGCGCTGGCCCGAGTGGTCGTCATGCTCGACCGGGACGTCGTCGACGCCTATCCCCGGGCGACGGCGGTCACGGCGAGAGGCTTGGGTCGCATCGGGGAGCGGGCGCACCGGGCGATCCCGTCGCTCGCCCTCGTCGGCCTGGTCGTCGGTGTGGGCCTCGTGGTCGGACTGGGGGTGGCGACGTGGCTCTGACCCTCCTTCTCCTCGTCCCGCTCGTCGCGGCCATCGTCCTGCTCGCCATGCCGGCGGCTGCCGCACTCGACCGCGTCATCTCCCTCGGTGCCTCGGTGGTGACTGCGGCTCTCGGCATCTTCGTCGTGTGGGCCGGTGACAGCGTCGACGTGCCGTGGATCCGCAGCCTCGGGATCCGCTGGCACTTCGCTGTCGACGGCATCTCCGCTGCGCTCGTCCTGCTCACCGTCCTCCTCGTCGTCGGGGTCGTGCTCCACGCACTCGCTGGCCCAACGCCCTCGGGTGGCTCCCGTTCGACATACCTCGGCGCGATCATGCTCGTCGAGACGGGCGCCCTGGCGACGTTCCTGGCCCGTGATGCGATCCTCTTCTTCATCGCCTTCGAGGTCGTCCTCGTCCCGATGTGGTTGCTCATCCGCAGGTTCGGCGACGACCACGTCGCGGACGAGACGCGCGCTGACGCGGCCGGGCGCTTCGTCCTCTTCACCGTCTTCGGCTCGACCCTGATGCTCATCGGCATCCTCTTGCTCGTCTCGCACCAGGGGACCTCGGACCTGGAGGCCCTGGCGCGCATGCACGGTGCGGGGCTGTCGCACAGCCTCGAGGTCGCCATCGCGGCGATCCTGCTCACCGGGCTCGCGGTGAAGGTGCCCCTGTGGCCGCTGCACACCTGGCTGCCGTCCGCCCACACCATCGCCCCCACGGCCGGCTCGGTGCTCCTCGCGGCCGTCCTGCTCAAGATGGGCACCTACGGCATCGTGCGCCTCGCCGTGGCGGCCGTCCCCGAGGGCGTCATCGCGCTGAGCCCGATCCTCGCCGTGCTCGGTGCGGTCGGCGTGATCTGGGGAGGGCTCGCCTGCCTCGTCGAGCGGGACCTCAAACGGCTCATCGCCTACAGCTCCGTCGCCCACATGGGGTTCATCGCCATCGCGCTCGCCTCCGGCAGCCACACGGGCCTTCAGGCGGCGCTCTTCGCCAACATCGCCCACGGCATCGTCTCCGCCCTGCTCTTCTTCCTCGTCGGGGACCTCAAGGAGCAGTGGGGTTCGGCTGACCTGTCGACGCCGCGGGTCGCGCTGCGCGACCGGGCGCCTCGCTTCGGTGTGGCCTTCGTCTTCGGTCTCGCCGCCGCCCTCGGGCTGCCGGGCCTGGTCAGCTTCTGGGGCGAGTTCCTCTCCCTCTACGCTGCGTGGTCGCCGGCCGAGGGCGTCAACGTCGGGGTTCTCCGCGGCACGGTCGTCGTCGGAGCGATCGGGCTGGCACTCGCGGCGGCCTACTCCCTGCGCGTCGCCCGGATCCTCTGGGCCGGTGAGGGCGCACCCGAGACAGCGGGCGAGGTCACGCCTGCCGGGGCGCGGGAGGCGGCCAGCGAGGTCGTCGTGGACGAACGAGGCATCCGCTGGGGTGTCGTCCTCGTCCTCATCGCCGTCATGGTCACGCTCGGCGTCCTGCCCCACCTGCTGCTCACCATCTCCGAGATGGATGCCGCTGCTCTCCTCACGGGGGTGACTCGATGAACAGCCTCGAGATCGACTACCTGGTCCTGCTGCCGGCGTTGATCCCGATCGCCGGGATCGTCATCATCCTCGTCGTCGACCTGGTCAACCCGAGCCTGCGCCAGCTGCCCTTCGCCGTCGCGGGACTGGCGGCGATCGGTGCCTCGGTCGCCACCTACCCGGGTCTGGACCAGGTGCGTGGTGACGCGCAGGCGACGCTCTGCGTCCCCGTGGGGGGCTGGGTCGGCCTCAACCAGGGCCTCCAAGGACTGCCGCGGACCTGCTTCTGGCAGGCGGACTCGTTGACGAGCTCGCTCCAGCTCGGGGCGGGGATCGCGACGCTCGTCGTCGTGCTGCTCGCGTGGCCCCGGACGAGGGCGCGCTCGGTCACCGAGGGCACCCGCGAGCCGATCATGGCGATCCTGCTCCTCACCGCGTTCGCCGGCACCATGGTGGTCGCCGCGAGCCGCGACCTCGGGACCTGGCTCATCGGCCTCGAGCTGGCCACGCTCCCGGTCATCGGTCTGGTCGCGTTGTCCGGGCGGAGGGGAGCCGTCGCCGGCGCCGTCCAGCTGCTCGTGACCTCGCTCGTGTCCTTCGCCCTGCTCGTCCTCGGTGCGGCGCTCTGGCTCGTGGCGACGGGCAGCCCGATGCTCGACGCCAATGCGGCGCTCGTCGGGGAGGGCTTCCAGTCCGAGGCCGCCTCCTCTGCCCAGGTCGCGTGGCCGGAGGCCTCGACCGCGATCCTCGCGCTCGCCGTGGTCCTCATGATCGCGGGCCTGGGGTTCAAGCTGTCGCTCGTGCCGTTCCACGCGTGGACGCCCACGGCCTACTCCGGGGCCACGGTCCCGGTGGCGACCTTCCTCGCCACGGTCTCCAAGATCGGGGCGCTCGCCGCGCTCGTCGTCATCCTCCGTGCCATCACCGTGGTGGGGGCGTCGGCCCTCGCTGCCATCGCCCTCCTCGCGGCCCTCAGCATGACGGTGGGCAACCTCATGGCGCTGCGACAGAACGACGTCGTGCGGCTGCTGGCCTGGTCCACGGTCGCCCAGGCCGGATGGGTCGTGCTGCCGCTGGTGAGCGTGTCCTCACTCGGCAACCGCGCCGCGGGCACGTACCTGCTCACCTATGTCATCGCGACGTCGGTCGCCTTCGCCGTGGTGGCTCTCATGCTCCGGGAGCGGCCGGGGTCGGGTCGGACCATCGACGCCTACGAGGGACTGTGGCACCGCAGTCCCTGGCGGGCCGGGGCGCTGGCCCTGGCTCTCACGTCCTTGGCCGGGCTGCCCCCGGGCATCATCGGTCTCGTCGGCAAGGTCGTGGCCCTGCGCCCGGTCGTCGTCGAGGGCTGGATCTGGCTGGCCGTCATTGCCGCGGCGAATGCCGTGCTCGGTGTCGCGGTCTATCTCCGCTGGCTCAAGCCGGTCATCTCGACGACCGAGGCGGCCGAGACGGTGCAGCCGACGACCCGCGGACCGGGAAGCCGTCGCGTCATCATGGTCGGTCTTGCGTTGAGCTCGGCGTTGCTCGTCGTGGTCAGCGTCCAGCCGGACGTGCTCCTGCGCCTGCTCGGCTGAGGCGGGCCCTCGCCGACCGCCCACTCGGTGGGCGGCCTAGGATCCGTCGGGCGCGATCCGCTGGGCGAGCCAGGCGAGCGCGAGCGGGTAGCGGTAGTCGATGGCCCCGTGCCCGGCATCGAACGTCTCGAAGTGAATCCGGTCCTCCGCCAGGCCAACTCGACGCAGCTCGGCTTCGAACGCCTGGGCGCCGAGGTCCAGGAACCACTCGTCCCGGGTCCCGGCGTCGATCCACACCGCCTGCCACGACCGGACCACCTCGGCATGGCGCTCGACCATCCGCACGGGGTCCCAGTCCAGCCAGCGCTGCCAACGTTCGGGGATGAGCCGCCCGGTCCGCGGATCCAGCGGCAGCTGAGGGGTGCCACCGGCGTCCGCGGAGAAGCAGGCCGCCACGCCGAGAAGCATGAGCAGCGTCTCGTCGCCCTCCTTGGTGAACGCCGTCCGCGACCGGAAGTCGTCCCACCAGACCTTGATGTCCCCGTCGTAGCCGCGCAGCAGCCGGACCGCCTTCGCGAAGTCGGGCAGGTAGCAGTACTCGTAGAGCGCGTCACCGGAGTGGGTCGCGAAGGACTTGAAGAGGTCCGGGCGGAGCATCGGCGTGATCATGGCGCCGAACCCGCCGCTCGACTTGCCGCTGATGGCTCGGTGCTCCGGGGCATCGAGCGTCCGATAGTGCTCGTCGACGAAGGGGACCACCTCGTCGCAGAGGTAGGAGTGATAGCGACCGGTGCCGGGCGAGTCGACGAACTGGCTGCCGCCGTAGGCAGTCCAGGCGTCGACGTAGACGACGATGGTCGGCGGTGCTTCACCGCTCGCGAAGACGGCGTCGGCGGTCTCGACGAAGGGCTGGCGGAAAGGAGTCCGGTTGCGCCACATGGTGATCTGGCCGGTGTAGCCCTGGATGACGTAGACGCTCGCGTAGCGGCGCTCCGGCTCGGCGTCGTAGCCGGGCGGGACGTAGACCCAGAGCGGCCGCTCGTGCGGGTCGCCCAGCGGGTTGTCCCGCAGCAGCACACTCTCGAAGAGGTGCTCGTCGATGCGTCCGGAGAGTTCGGTGGACCACGGCAGCATGCGTTCACGCTAACGCCGACGGAGGCGTCCGGGCGCTGAACCCTGGTGCGGGATGGCAGAAGCCAGCCCCGCTGGTGGCGACAGCGGGGCTGGCTCTGCTGGTGGTGACTGTGTCCCTGCCGGTCCCGAGGGCCCGGCGGGTCTCCGGTCGGGTCAGACCCGAGCCGGCTCCCGGACGCTACCGGAGGGGAGGACGTCCTTGGCGGTCTTCGAGTGGCGGAAGCCGAGGAGCGCGAGGACCAGGAGGACACCTGCGGCGACGAAGGCGCCGATGGCTGCGATGCTGGCGATCTTGGCCATGGTGCCGAAGGCGTAGGCCTGGAGGAGCATGCCGCGCAGCGTGTTGCCCATGAAGAGCGTCTGGCGCAGGTCGCCGAGGGCCTTGACCTCGTCAGCGTTGGCGTTGGGGTCCTTGGAGAGCTTGATGAACTCGCCGGAAACCTCTTCGTAGGTGCGGTTGTCCGAGGCGGCGTTCATGTGGACGAGGATGTACTGGTCGGCGAAGGCCTTGGCCTGGTCGCCCGTGGTCATCTCCTGACCGGCGTACTGGAGGAGGGCATCCTTCTGCTCCTGCGTCTCCAGGCGCTCTGCCGCCGGCATGGTGATGCGCTGCTGGCTGAGCTGGTCGGACACGTTCTGGTTGACGAAGCTGCTGGCGTAGGTCAGCAGTCCGCCGGCGACAAGCAGGACCACAGCGAGGACGAGGCCGGTCCAAGAGATGAGCTGGTCAATGAATTTGCGCATCGCGAAAAACTCCTAGTGTGTGGGAGGGGCTCCCATTCCCTGGTTCCCTGATCCCTGGTTTCCCCTGGCAAGAAGAACACTACTACTACATGTAGTAGTTGAGAAATCAGCAAGGCCCTTTGTGACCAGAGCCACGCCGGCGCCCTTCTCGTCACCATCGCGAACCAGCCTTCGATCTGTCGAATCGGTCTGTGCTCCAATAAGTTCCACCACAACGCCCCTCGACTCCGGTGTCGGTCGACCGACCACATTCCGGACCAGCCGGCGGCGGGCAGCGGCCTGAAGACCGCGGTGGAGCGCCGGTGAGCGCGCCCGAGCGAGCGAGCCCAGCGGCATACGGCCTGCTGGTTTCTCAGGCAACGTTCAGGAACACGTGCCGGCCACCGCTCGTTCCACCGACATGCACAGGCACTTCAACGGACTCAAGACGGCTGCCCTCTTCGGCGCCATCTGGGCCCTGCTGCTCGGGATCGGCGCCCTCATCGGCAACGGCCGCTACATCTGGCTCTTTGCGCTCATCGGTGTCGCCACGACGGCCTACGGCTACTGGAACTCCGACAAGCTCGCGATCCGCGCCATGCACGCCTACCCGGTCTCGGAGGCGCAGGCGCCGGTCATGTATCGCATCGTCCGCGAGCTGTCGACCGCCGCGGGCAAGCCGATGCCGAGGCTCTACGTGTCGCCGACACAGGCGCCGAACGCCTTCGCCACGGGCCGCAACCCGCAGAACGCCGCCGTCTGCTGCACCGAGGGCATCCTCGGCCTCCTCGACGAGCGGGAGCTACGTGGCGTGCTCGGGCACGAGCTGATGCACGTCTACAACCGCGACATCCTCACCAGCTCCGTCGCCGCCGCGATCGCCGGCGTGATCACCTCGATCGGCCAGATGCTGATGTTCACGAGCATGTTCGGCGGCTCCGACGAGGACCGGCCCAACCCGATCGCGCTCCTCGCGATGTCCTTCCTGGCGCCGATGGCCGCGATGATGATCCAGCTCGCGATCAGCCGCACCCGCGAGTACGACGCGGACGAGGACGGCGCCCGGCTGACCGGCGACCCGATCGCGCTCGCATCCGCGCTGCGCAAGCTCGAGGCCGGGGTGGCGCGGGCCCCGCTCGCGCCGCAACCCCAGATCGTCAACGCGAGCCACATGATGATCGCCAACCCGTTCCGCGCGCAGGACGTGTCCCGCTTCTTCGCGACGCACCCACCGATGGGGGACCGGATCGCCCGCCTCGAGGGGATGGCGGGCCGACCGCAGTGAGGAAACGAGCGAGGAACGAGCGAGGCCCGGAGCGGAGGGAAGAGGCCCGCTGGTGAACCTGGCCGGGGGACCGCAGCGCTACTGATCCACAGGTTGCCGGCCTTGGTTGCCATGACGACCCTGCTGATCTGGCAGGCTCGCCCTCATGCGTAGTCTCACCCTGGCCGAGGCCCGCGATCGGGCCGAGCTGATCACCGTGCAGTCGTATGCCGTCGAGCTCGATCTCGACCGCGGTGACCAGGTGTTCGGCTCGGTCTCCGGCATCACCTTCACCTGTGGCTCGCCGGGTGCCGACAGCTGGGTCGACGTTCGCGCCCGGTCGGTCGAGGAGATCACCCTCAACGGCCGGCGCCTCGACACTGCGGCCATTCGGGACGGGCGCCTGACGCTGCCGGGCCTGGCTGCCGAGAACCACCTCGTGGTCCGGGCGACGATGGCCTACAGCCACGACGGCCAGGGCCTGCACCGGGCGACCGACCCGGCCGACCGGCGCGACTACGTCTACGGGCACCTCTTCCTCGACGCCGCCCCGACCGTCTACGCCTGCTTCGACCAGCCGGACCTCAAGGCCCCCTACGACGTCACCGTGAGGGCGCCCCGCGACTGGGTCGTGCTGGGCAACGGCGCCGCCAGCGAGGTCGCGCCGGGCCAGTGGCGCCTGGCGAGCACCAAGCCGCTGGCCACGTACTTCGTCACCGTGTGCGCCGGCCCCTACGTCTCGGTGCGCGACGAGCACGATGGCATCCCGCTCGGTCTGCACGCCCGGGCCTCGCTCCGGGAGCCACTCGAGCGCCACGCCGCCGAGCTGTTCGAGGTGACGCGCCGGTCCTTCGACTACTTCCATGAGCTGTTCGGGATCCGCTACCCGTTCGACGAGTACCACCAGGTCTTCGTGCCCGAGTTCAACGCGGGCGCGATGGAGAACCCGGGCTGCGTCACGCTGCGCGACCAGTACCTCTTCCGCGGGGCGGCGACGCGCGACGAGCTGCTGAGCCGCGCCAACACGGTCAGCCACGAGATGTCGCACATGTGGTTCGGGGACCTCGTCACCATGCGCTGGTGGGACGACCTGTGGCTCAACGAGTCCTTCGCCGAGTACATGTCCCACCGCTGTCTCGTCGACGCAACCGACTACACCGACGCCTGGGTCGACTCGTCCATCGTCCGCAAGGTGTGGGGCTACGGCGCGGAGCGGTCGCCCTCGACCCACCCGGTCGCCGGCGTGGAGGCGCTCGATGCCCAGAGCGCGCTGCAGAACTTCGACGGCATCTCCTACGCCAAGGGCGCCGCGGTGCTGCGTCAGCTCATCTCCTTCGTCGGGGACGACGCGTTCGTCGCAGGAGTGCGGTTCTATCTCTCGGAGACGGCCTACGGCAACGGGACCCTGGCCGACTTCCTCGGGGCGATCGAGCGGGCCAGCGGGCGCGACCTCGGGGCGTGGTCCGCTGCGTGGCTGCTCACGGCCGGGCGCGACACGATCGCCGTCGAGATGGAGCCCGGGCCGGAGGTCGAGGGGCGTGCCGGGGTCGGTGCTGCCCACCTGACCCGCACGCCCCCTGCGGCGCAGCCGGCCGACCGTCCGCATGCTCTCGACGTCGCGGGGTGGACGGACGGAGCGGAGCTGGTGCGACTCGAGGTCACGGTCACGCAGGACCGGGTCGCGCTCCCCGGTCTGGATGGCGGCCCGCGACCGGCCGTCCTCGTGCCCAATGCCGCCGACCTGACCTGGGCCCGGGTCCAGCTCGACCGGACCACCCTCGCGGCCCTGCCGGCCCAGCTGGCCCACGTGCCGGACGCCCAGGCCCGTGCGGTGGTGTGGTCGTCCCTGATCGACGGCGTGCACGTCGCGGAGGTGTCGCCGCTGACCTTCCTCGACGTCTTCGAGGCGACGTGGACGGCAGAGGCCAACGCGTCGATCCTGGCGCGGATGGCCCTCTACGCGGAGCATCGCATCGTCGCCCACTTCCTCCCGCGCGAGGCGCAGCCGGCGGCGCTCGCCCGCCTGGCTCGCAGTGCACGCGACCTGCTGGGACAGGCCGACGAGGGGACGACGCGTTCCCTGGCGGCGGCGCGCCTGTTCGCCGGCACGACCGACGACGAGACCCTGCTGCGGTCGTGGGCCGCGGGCTCGGGGCTGCCACACGGGCTGGAGGACGACGGCGACTTCCGGTGGATCGTCGTGCGCAACCTCGCGGCGCGTGGGCTCATCGACGCCACCGGTGTGGACGGCTACCGAGCCAAGGACGACACCCTGCAGGGCGGGCTCAACGCGTTGATGTGCCGGGCGGCGTTGCCCGACGCGGAGGCCAAGGCGTGGGCCTGGGAGCAGCTGACCGGGCGTCACGGCCGGTCGAACTACGAGATGGTCCACCTCGCCCGGGGCCTGTGGATGTCACCGGACGACGCCCTGGTCGCGGACTACGTCGAGCGGTTCTTCACCGATGTCCCGGCGATGTCGGGCTGGGTCGGCGAGGATGCCCTTTCGCGCGTCGTCCTCGCCGCCTTCCCCAAGGTGGTCAGCGAGGAGACGGATGCGCTGAGCAGTGCGGCGCTCCGCCGGGAGGACCTGACGCCGGGCGTGCGCCGCTCCCTCGTGGACGCCGACGCGGAGCTGCGCGAGGCCCTGGCGTCACGCGCGGCGTTCGCGGCGGACTTCCAGGCCTCGGTCGGCCAGGTCTGACCGGGAGGCTCAGCCCTCGAGGGCGTAGGCGACGGCGTGCTGCGGCTCGTACAACATGATGTCGTCCGCCCCCGGGACCTTCATGAAGACGAGACGGCCGAAGCTCTCCTCGACCGGGTCCGTCGCGAACTGCGCACCCCGAGAAGCGAGGTCGGCCATCGTGGCGTCGAGGTCGTCGCACATCAGGGAGATGGAGTGGTGGCGCGACGCCCTGCTGGTCGCGTCCCGCCCGGTCGTCGGATGGACGCCGACCTCGCTCGGGCCGGTCCGGAAGATCAGCCACTCCGGGTCGCCCTCCGGGACCTCGTCGCTGACGTAGGGCCACTGGAGCACGTCCCGCAGGAACGCCCGGGTGGCCGGCGCGTCGTCCGAGTAGATGAGCGTGTGCACCGCGGTGATCATGTCTCGACGGTAACCCCGCCACGCGCTCGGGGACAGGGCTTCGCGGACGGAGCCCAGCGGCATACGACCCCTTCCGTATGCCGCTGGGCTCGGTCCGCGCCCGACGTGTCCTCGGGTGGGCGGCGCGTCACCAGGGGCTGGGCTCGTAGTCCTTGACGAAGCAGCCGTAGAGGTCCTCGCCGGCCTCGCCGCGCACGATCGGGTCGTAGACGCGGGCGGCGCCGTCGACGAGGTCGAGCGGGGCGTGCCAGCCCTCGGCAGCGATCCGCAGCTTGTCCTCGTGCGGCCGCTCGTCGGTGATCCAGCCGGTGTCGACCGCGGTCATGAGGATCCGGTCGG
Source organism: Intrasporangium calvum (assembly GCF_028446585.1). Lineage (GTDB taxonomy): Bacteria > Actinomycetota > Actinomycetes > Actinomycetales > Dermatophilaceae > Intrasporangium > Intrasporangium calvum_A. The sequence goes on along the minus strand of NZ_JAPFQL010000041.1, from coordinate 10,687 downwards.
TCTCGAACATCTCGCCGGCGCTCGTCCGGGTGAGCATGTTGAGCGCCGCCTTGGCCATGTTGGTGTGCGGGTGGCCGGGGCCCTTGTAGCGTCGGCCGCCGAACTGCCCCTCCATCGCGGACACGTTGACGACGTAGGCGCGCCGGGCTCCGGCCCGGACGGCCGCCCGCATCGCCGGGCGGAGCCGGCTGACGAGGATGAACGGCGCGGTCGAGTTGCACAGCTGGACCTCGAGCAGCTCGAGCGGGTCGACCTCCTCGACCTTCTGGGTCCAGGAGTTGGTCCGCTGCAGGTCGGGGAGGAGGCCGCCGGCGTCGACGGCCGTTCCCGCGAGGTGCGCTTCGAGGCTCGCGTGGCCGGCGGTCATGGCCTTGCCGGTGAGGGCGAGCGCCGTGAGCGATGCAGCCGTCTGGGCAGCGACGGCCTCGGCCACCGACTCGCCGTCGTGGTGGGCGACGGCGTGGTGCTCGAGTGCTCCGGCGATGGCGGCCGGGTGGGCCTCGCTGATCCGGTCGAAGGTCACCATCTCGGGCAGGGCCACGCCGTCCGGCAGCGGGGCCGACTCGGCCTCGACGAGCTGGCTGTAGGCCCCGGGCGAGCGCCGCACCGTCTGGGCGGCGTTGTTGATGAGGATGTCGAGGGGGCCGGCGGCCGCCACCTCGTCAGAGAGGGCGACGACCTGGGTGGGGTCGCGCAGGTCGATGCCGACGACCTTGAGCCGGTGGATCCAGTCCGCGCTGTCCTCGAGCGAGGAGAACCGACGCATCGCGTCCTTGGGGAACCGCGTCGTGATGGTCGTGTGGGCGCCGTCGCGCAGGAGGCGCAGGGCGATGTACATGCCGATCTTGGCGCGACCACCGGTGAGCAGGGCCCGGCGGCCGGTGAGGTCGGTGCGCTGGTCGCGCTTGGCGTGGCTGCGGCGGGCGCAGTCGGGGCAGAGCCAGTGGTAGAACGCGTCGACGAGGGTGTAGTCGGCCTTGCAGATGTAGCAGCCGCGCGGGTTGATCAGCTCACCCGCGAACGCGCCGGCTGCGCTCGAGACGAGCGGGATCCCCTTGGTCTCGTCGTCGATCCGCATCGGCGAACCGGTGGCGGTCGACTCGATGACCTGGCGGTCGGCCTTGCGCTCGGCCCACGTCTTGGCGTTGCGGCGGTCCTTCTTGAGCCGCTTGTACATGAGGGAGGCCGCCCGCTTGAGTGCCTCGAAGTCGGGGTCGTCGACGTCGAGAGAAGGGACGGCGGCGAGGACGCGCAACGTGGTCTCGACGTCGTCCGGGTCGAGGGTGGCGCGGGACTGGTTCACCGCAGCAGGGTACGGTCCCCGCGGGCGCGGGCCCCAATCGTGCCCGCGCCCGGCCGTTCAGCGGGTGGCTACCCCTGTGCGTCCGACCACGTCGACGGCTCCCCGAGCGTGTCACCGTCGGCGTCGAGCAGCGTGTAGCGGGTGCCGTGGATGCCGCCGGGCGAGTCGGGCACGACGTGGACGAAGGCGAACTCCCCGCCCTGCACGGGCACGGTGAACGTCGGCTGGTCGCGGATCTCGATCCGGATCGCTGCGACGGGGGCTCCTGCCACCTCGTCGAGCCGGCCTGCGGCGTAGTAGTAGGCGTCCACGGGCCCCGTCGGCTTGCCGTTCTCGACGCCGGCCTGCACGACGACGTGGCTCTGAGGCGTCGCCAGGTTGATCGTGTGGTCCATGTCGTCCGTGTTGTCCGGGTGCGGGACGGAGCACGCGTAGTAGTCGTCGCCCTGGCGGAGCAGGGCCGCGAGCAGCAAAGGGCCCCGCTGTGCCGCGACGACCTCTGCTCCGCGCAGGTTGCGGACCTGCCCGACCTGCGGCTCGGTCTCCGAGCAGACCTGGGCGATCATCGCGTCGTCGTCGACCGCCGGCACGAAGGTCGTCAATGGCACGGGATCCGACTCATGGCCCGTCGCGGGAATGAGGCAGAGGCGGTAGAACGACCCGAAGCTGTCCATCTCGGCGGACTCGACGGACGCGACGTCCCCGACGCGGTAGTCGTATCGCCTGGAGTTCGGGGCTCGGTAGGTCTCGATGGGCAGCTTCGACCGCGGGGGGAGCCCGGCACCCGCCCCCCAGCGCGCCAGCGCGTTGTAGGACTGGACCTGCTCGTAGCAGCGGGCCACGACCTCGGACTCGCTGAGCGTCGCGTCCCCGCTCGCCGACGCCGCCGGAGTGAGCGCGCCCGGCTCGGTGGACGGGCCGCCGCGCAGCTGGGTCGCGGCGAGCGGGGTGGCGACGGCGAGGGCGGTGACGGCAGAGAGGGCCCCGACAGCAACGCGCGCGCGGTGACGCCTCCGGGCCGACCGGGCTCGGTGGAGGAGGGCGACGGGATCGGTCCGCAGCGGAGTGTCGGTGCCGTCGGCGGCTCGGTCGAGCAGGTGCTTGAGCTCGGTCATGACGAGGTTCCTTTCACGAGGTCGAGGTCGCCGAGGACGGCCCGCAGCGTGGCGAGGGCATGCGCGGTCTGGCTCTTGACCGTCCCTTCGCTGCACCCGAGCACGTCCGCGGTCTCCCGGACGGAGAGGTCGTGGTAGTACCGGAGGACGACGCAGGCGCGGCGCCTCGGGGGCAGCGTGGACAGGGCCCGCACGATGACGTCCCGCTCGTCGACCGCTCCGGCGCTGGAGGCGCTGACCCAGCTGTCAGCGCCGTGACCCGCCGTCGGGCGCTCGCGGCGCCAGGGTCGGCGTGACTCGTCGACGAGCAGTCGGATCGTGGTGCGGCGGGCGTAGGCGAGCAGGGCTTCCTGCCGTTCCACGCGTCGCCACACGCGGTAGAGCCGGATGAGAGCGTCCTGCACGACGTCCTCGGCCCGGTGCCAGTCCCCGCAGACGAGGTAGGCGGTGCGCCGGAGCTGCGGGAGGCTCGCCGCAGCGAACGCGGTGAACTCCTCGTCGTGCGACGTTGCCATGAGGTGCGGGGCCTTCCGTCGGGGGCTGCCTTCGCCGGGTAGACGGAACCCGCACGGGGCAAGGTTGGTCGAGCAGCGGCACCTTTTCGTCGCCAGTGTGCCGTATGCCGCTGGGCTCACTCCCGCACTCGGCGCTCGCCCGGTGATGGGGCGGGGCCGGGCAGACCGGTGCCCCGCACCGCAACGGTGCGGGGCACTGGCCGGTGAGGTCAGTTCTGGGTGGTCGGCTTGGCCGCCAGGGTCACGGGGACGTCCTGGCGCTTGCCGTCACGGATCAGCGTGAGCGTGACCTTCTCGCCCGCGGTGCGCTCGCGGATCTGCGCCACGAGGGCGGTCGACGAGTCCACGGCCTCGCCGTCGATGGCGACGATGACGTCACCTTCCTGGACGCCGGACAGCTCGGCCGGTGCGCCCTTGGTCAGGCCGGCGATCTGCGCCCCGGCCCGCTGGGCGGCGCCGTCCTGGGTGACCGTGTCGCGTGCGCTGACGCCGAGGAAGGCGTGCTCGGCGGTGCCGTCCGCGATGAGCTGGTCGGCGATCGACCTGGCCTCGCTGACCGGGATGGCGAAACCGATGCCGATGTTGCCGCCCTGTCCGCTCCCGCCACCGCCGAGCTGGGCGATCGAGCTGTTGATGCCGATGAGCCGGCCCTCTGCGTCGACGAGAGCACCGCCGGAGTTTCCGGGGTTGATCGCGGCCGAGGTCTGGATGGCGTTCGTGACGACCGGCTCGGCCGAACCCTGGTTGCCGAAGGGGGAGTCGGCGGACGAGCCCGTGGTGACGGGGCGGTCGAGGGCACTGATGATGCCGGTCGTGACGGTGCCGGACAGGCCCAGCGGGTTGCCGATGGCCATGACGGGGTTGCCGACGGCGAGCGTGTCGGAGTCGCCCAGCGTGATGGGGGCGAGGTCAGCGGGAGCCGAGTCGAGCTTGATCACGGCGAGGTCCGTCGACGGGTCGGTGCCCACGACCGTTGCCTTGAAGGTGCGCCCGTCGGAGAGGGTCACCTGGATGTCGCCGTTGCCGCGGGCACCCTCCACGACGTGGTTGTTCGTCACGATGTGACCCTGCTTGTCGAGGACCACGCCCGACCCGGCGCCGTTGGCGACCTCGATGCTGACGACGCTCGGGGAGACCGCCTTGGCGACCGCGGACCAGTCCGGGGATGCCGCGTCACCCTGGATGACGGTGGGGGAGGAGCCCTCCTGGCTCTGCGACGTGGTGGTCGTCGCGGTCGTGGCCGCCGGCTCGCCCCCCTGGGTCAGGGCATAGGTGCCACCGCTCGCCAGGACCGCGGCCAGCAGGGCCACGGCCGCGGTCTGCCCGAGGCCGCTCCTGCGGGGTCGCTGTGGACCGGACGGCGACGGGCTGCCGATGGGCTGGGAGGGGGGCGGGCCCTGCTGGGCCGGCGTCTGCTGGGTGGGCCCGAACGCTCCACTGCTGCCGGTTGGCGTCGCTGCCGCGTGGTCAGGGCGCGGGGGAGCAGGGTGAGCAGGGATCTCCTGGGTCCTGCCCACCTCGGGCAGGTGCTGCGTGTCGCGCGGTGAGAGCGTCATGGCTTCTCCTTGAGGTCGGGTGCTTCCTTGATGAGACCTCGTCAGGTTGGGCCCGAGGTGTGTCTTTTCTATGAGCTTCCTGTGACGGTGATCCCGTCACAGCCCATCGAAAGAGCAGTTCGCGACACCTCCCGCGGGGCATCGCCGCGGAGGACGTGTCGCGAACTGCTCTTTCGATGGGGAAGCCCGCGGGAGGCTCGCCGCACAGGGGTCGGGTCAGTGGGCCGGGAGGTCGACGATGAAGGTGGCACCGCCGCCGGGTGTGTCCTCGACTCGCACTGAGCCGGAGTGCGCCGCCACGATGGCATCGACGATGGCCAGTCCGAGGCCGCTGCCCGCGCCGCCGCCGCGGCTGCGCGCCCGGTCGGCGCGGTAGAACCGCTCGAAGACGCGCGGGCGGTCGGCCGACGGGATGCCGGGGCCGTGGTCGCGCACCTCGAGCACGACGCGACCGGCCTCGCCCGGGCCGACGAGGATCTCGATCGGGGCCGATGACGGGGTGTGGATCCGCGCGTTCGTGACGAGGTTGGTGACGACCTGCCGCAGCTGGCGCTCATCGGCGACGAGCTCGGTGGGGCCCAGGGGGCCGGCGATCCCCCGCACCGTGACCACGCGGTCGGGGGCGATCGTCTGGGCGTCCTGGGCCGCTTCGGCAGCGAGGACCGCGAGGTCGACGGTCTGCAGCTCGAGCGGCCGGTCCTCGTCGAGCCGGGCCAGCGTGAGGAGGTCCTCGACGAGGGCGCGCATCCGGTGGCTCTCGTCCTCGATGCGTGCCATGGCTCCGGCGACAGCGTCCTGCGAGGGCAGGCCGCCGTGCCGATAGAGCTCGGCATAACCGGAGACGGCCGCGAGCGGCGTGCGCAGCTCATGGGAGGCATCGGCGATGAACCGGCGCATCTGCTCCTCGTTGGCCTCGCGCGCCGCGAAACTGTGCTCGATCCGGCTGAGCATCGCGTTGAGCGATCGGCTCAGCGAGGCCACCTCGTCCTCCGAGTCGGGGACGTCCACGCGCTGGGTCAGGTCTCCTGCGGCGATGGCTGCCGCGGTGTCCTCGATGCGGGTCAGGGGTCGGAAGGTGCGCCGGATGAGATACCACCCGAGGACGGCGCAGCTGATCAGGACGAGAGCCGCGATCGCGCTGGAGAACACCAGCACCTGGTTGACCGTGGCGTTCAGCTGCCGCAGCGGCAGGGCGACGACGAGCGTGGCCTCGCCCTGCACGTCGGTCAGGGGCAGCGCGAGCCACTCGATCGTCCCGTCGGTCGACGGGAGCACGAGCGTCTGACCGATCCGTGGGTCGTCCGGTTGGATGAGGGGGACGATGGGCTCCGTGGGCTCGCGGAACGCCTCGCCGAGCGAGATCTGCTCCTGGCTGCCCTCCAGGATGAGGCGCAGGGTGAAGCCGCTCGGCAGCGCCGGGCTGGCCTCGCGGTACTCCTTCAGCTGCAGCTGGGCCACGCTCGCGCCGTAGAACTCCAGCTCCTGGCGGGCCTGGGTCATCAGGTAGCGGTCGAGCAGCACCCCGAGGATGACGATGGTCGAGGCGAGCGCGACGAGGATCAGTCCGAGCGCCACGCCCAGGAGCCGCCAGCGCAGGGTGAGGGCTCGCATCGGTGCTCCCCGCTGTCAGGCCGTCGGCGACTCGGGTGGGACCCGCAGAACGTATCCCACGCCGCGCTTCGTGTGGATCAGTGGCAAGCCCTCGGCGTCGACCTTGCGCCGCAGATAGGAGATGTAGGACTCGACGATGCCCGACTCGCCGCGGAAGTCGTAGTCCCAGACGTGGTCGAGGATCTGCAGCTTGGACACGACCCGGTTGGGGTTGAGCAGCAGGTAGCGCAGCAGCTTGAACTCGGTCGGCGAGAGCTCGATGACCCGGCCCCCGCGCCGCACCTCGTGGGAGTCCTCGTTGAGCTCGAGGTCGTGGAAGCGCAGCGTCGCGGAGTCGTCGACGGGGCTGCCGGTGCGCCGCAGCACCGCCCGGATGCGCGCGATGACCTCCTCGAGGCTGAACGGCTTGGTGACGTAGTCGTCGCCCCCGACCGTCAGGCCGTGGACCTTGTCGCGGATCCCGTCCCGGGCCGTGAGGAAGAGGACCGCCTGGTGGCGTCCCCGCTCGCGCAGCCGCTGGGTCACCTCGAAGCCGTCGATGTCCGGCAGCATCACGTCGAGGACGACGAGGTCCGGTTGGAACTCCTCGGCGAGCCGCAATGCCGTCTCGCCGTCGTCGGCGGTGCGCACATCGAAGCCCGCGAAGCGCAGCGACGTGGAGAGCAGCTCGCGGATGTTGGGCTCGTCCTCGACGACGAGGAGGCGGGCCTCGGCGGCCTGCGGGGCGGAGGAGGGCACGTCCCCAGTTTCAGGGAGTTTGCTGGGAGTTGGCTGGGAACCCCGCACCCCGCGAGGCGCGGCGACGTCGGGACCGGGCCCAGCGGCATACGGCCTGCTGGTGCGGTCAGAGGTCGGCGGCGTCGACGATCCGGTAGGCGTAGCCCTGCTCGGCGAGGAAGCGCTGCCGGTGGGCGGCGAAGTCCGCGTCGACGGTGTCGCGAGCGACCACCGTGTAGAAGTGCGCGGTGCGCCCGTCGCCCTTGGGGCGCAGGACCCGGCCGAGCCGCTGCGCCTCCTCCTGGCGCGAGCCGAACGTGCCACTGACCTGGATCGCCACGCTCGCCTCGGGCAGGTCGATGGAGAAGTTCGCCACCTTGCTGACGACGAGCGTGCTGATCTCCCCGCTGCGGAACGCGTCGTAGAGCCGCTGCCGCTCCTTGACCGTCGTCTCGCCGGTGATGACGTCGGCGCCGAGGCGCTCGGCGATCTCGTGGAGCTGGTCGAGGTACTGCCCGATGATGAGCGTGGGTTCGGCCGTATGCCGCTGGGCCAGCTTGTCGACGACCGCGAGCTTCGCGTCGGCGCAGCTCGCGAGCCGGTAGCGGTCTTCGGGTTCGGCGGTGGCGTAGGCGAGCCGGAGGGAGTCGGGCAGCGTGACCCGGACCTCGACGCAGTCCGCGGGGGCGATGTAGCCCTGCGCCTCGATGTCCTTCCACGGCGCGTCGAAGCGCTTGGGGCCGATCAGGCTGAAGACGTCGGCCTCACGGCCGTCCTCGCGCACGAGCGTCGCGGTCAGGCCGAGGCGGCGACGGGCCTGCAGGTCGGCGGTCATCCGGAAGATCGGGGCGGGCAGCAGGTGGACCTCGTCGTAGACGACGAGGCCCCAGTCGCGGGCGTCGAGCAGGTCGAGGTGGGTGTACGCGCCCTTCCGGCGGGTGGTGAGCACCTGGTAGGTCGCGATCGTGACGGGCCGGATCTCCTTGCGGGCGCCGGAGTACTCGCCGATCTCGTCCTCGGTCAGTGTCGTGCGGCGGATCAGCTCGTCCTTCCACTGGCGGGCGCTGACCGTGTTGGTGACGAGGATGAGGGTCGTGGCCTTGGCGGCGGCCATCGCGCCGGCGCCCACGAGCGTCTTGCCGGCTCCGCAGGGGAGGACGACGACGCCCGAGCCGCCGTGCCAGAAACCGTCGACGGCGTGCTGCTGGTAGGGGCGCAGGTGCCAGCCGTTCTCGGCCAGGTCGATCGGGTGGGACTCGCCGTCGACGTAGCCCGCGAGGTCCTCGGCCGGCCAGCCCACCTTGAGCAGCTCCTGCTTGAGGTGGCCGCGCTCGCTCGGGTGGACGACGACGGCGAGGTCGTCGATGCGCTCACCCGTGAGGGGCTTGATCTTCTTGTGGCGCAGGACCTCCTCGAGGACCGGGCGGTCGGTCGTGCGCAGGACGAGGCGAGTGCCCTCGGGGGAGTCGGCGAAGCCCTCCTTCTCGAGCGTGAGACGGCCGTAACGGTCCATCGTGTCGGCCACGTCGACGAGCAGGGCGTGCGGCACGGCATAGCGCGAGTAGGTGATGAGGGCGTCGACGACCTGCTCGGCGTCGTGCCCGGCGGCGCGCGCGTTCCAGAGGCCGAGGGGCGTCACCCGGTAGGTGTGGACGTGCTCCGGGGCGCGCTCGAGCTCGGCGAAGGGCGCAATGGCCCGGCGCGCCTCCTCGGCGCGCGGGTGGTCGACCTCGAGGAGCAGCGTCTTGTCGCTCTGGACGATCAGGGGTCCGTCATTCATCGTGACGTCCAACCGCTGGGGGGCCGCCGGTGTTCCCGACGCCACCCCCCTCCTGCAACACGCCCGGAAGCGCGGTGCTCCGGCCTGAAGCAGCAGAGGGGCGCACCGCGCTTCCGGGCGTGTTGCGGGTCATATGGGGTGGGGGCGGGGCGGCTGACAGGATGGGCGCATGCGTACCCCACAGGTGGAGGCGGCGACGGGGCTGCCCCAGTCCGTGACGATCTACGAGGTCGGCCCCCGCGACGGGCTGCAGAACGAGAAGACGGTCGTCCCGGCCGCGACGAAGGTCGAGTTCATCCGGCGCCTCGAGGCCGCGGGGTTGCAGACGATCGAGACAACCTCCTTCGTCCCGGCGAAGTGGGTGCCCCAGATGGGCGACGCCGAGGAGGTCCTGGCCGGGCTCGCCGCTGCCGGAGGTGACTCGACCGGCCGGCGGCGCCCGGCCCTCGTCCCCAACGAGCGCGGCCTCGACCGCGCAGAGGAGCTGGGCCTGCAGGCCATCGCCATCTTCGGGTCCGCCACCGAGACCTTCGCGCAGAAGAACCTCAACCGCTCGGTCACCGAGCAGTACGCCATGTTCGAGCCGGTCGTGAAACGCGCGCTCGCCGACGGCATGTGGGTGCGCGCCTACGTGTCGATGTGCTTCGGCGACCCGTGGGAGGGACCGGTCCCCGTCGACCAGGTCGTCGAGGTGGCCCAGCGGCTGATGGACCTCGGCTGCGCCGAGCTCAGCCTCGGGGACACCATCGGCGTCGGCACGACCGGCCACGTCCATCGCCTGCTGGAAGCCTTGGGCCGCAAGGGAATCGGCACGGACCGGATCGCGGTGCACTTCCACGACACCTACGGCCAGGCGCTCGCCAACACGATGGCGGCGCTGCGCGACGGGGTCTCGGTCGTCGACGCCTCGACCGGTGGCCTGGGGGGCTGCCCCTACGCCAAGTCCGCGACGGGCAACCTGGCGACCGAGGACCTCGTCTGGGCCCTCACGGGCGCCGGCGTCGAGACCGGTGTCGACCTGGAGAAGCTCGTCGAGACGTCGGTCTGGATGGCCGCCCACCTCGGGCGGCCCAGCCCGTCCAACGTGGTGCGCGCCCTGGCCGGCTGAGGCTCGCGCGGGGCGCCCAGGTGGGTGTCAGGTGGGTGTCAGGTGGGTGTCAGGTGGGCGTCGGGCGGCCGTCAGGGGGTGTCGAGGGTCGCGCCGGTGATCCGGTGCACGGACCAGGCCTTCTCCCGTCCCGCCTCATCCGTTGCGTAGACGCGTCCACCCTCGACGCGCCGTGGGTGGATGAGGTGGCGCGTCGTCGCTCCCAGCCGGTCGGTGACGCCGATCCACACACCGTGTCCGTCCGCCATCGCCTCACGCAGCAGGGCGAGTGTGACGACCGGGTCGGTCGTCGGGATGGACGGCCCCGGCCGGGCTGCCTCCTCCGCGCGCCGTTCGTCGGCGCTCGCCTCGGCGGCACGGAGCCCGGCGACGAGCGCGGTCGTGAACGCCTCGTCCACCGGGGTCGTCATCGGTGCGGCCGCCCTGCGGCGCTGCCGGGCCCGCCGCTGCTCCGGTCCGGCGAGCACGACGCCGCCGTCCTGACCCTCGACGACCGGGGAGAAGCCGCCGTCCCGGAGCAGGTCGACGAGCAGCTTCGGGTCGGCGTCGGACACGAGCACGGTCGGCGCGAGGCGCCGCAGCCGCAGGGGCGCGAGGTCCCGGGTGGCGAGCATTGCGTCGAGCACCGCCTCGTCGTCAGAGCGGACGTATGCCGCTGAGCTCCCTACCCGGGTCACACCGTGCTTGCGTGCGACATCAGTGACGAGGTACTCGAGCGGCTGGGGGAGAGGGGTGCGGCTCGACCGGCGGATCGTCTCGAGGACGTCCGCGGCGGTCCAGCCGGCGTCGAGGGCCCGGCGGACCGAGTCGGCGGTGAAGCGGTGCACGGTCGCGCCGCCCCGGGACTCGATGTCGGACGCCAGGCGCATGAACGCCGCGAGCGAGCCCTCGAGCGGTCCGGGAGCGACGGCTGTGAGGTCGGCCTGGACGAGGATGTGGTCGACGGGCGCGGGCAGGTGGGGCGACATGGCCGCCGCCACCT